>JAYTGM010000488.1:0-3552 GCA_043733425.1 Terriglobia bacterium | reverse complement strand
GCTGAGCGCAAGCCGCGCGTGGCTCACAAAATGTATTGCTAACGGCTCTTATGCCATCGGGCTGACGATGGAGGCGGTGGACGTGGGTTTCACGTCAGGGTTCGAAGCAGGTCTTCGATACGAATCGGCCGCATTCGGCCTGATAGCATCGACACAGGAACGCGTTGAAGGCCTGAGGGCGTTTCTTGAAAAGCGCAGCCCCATATTTACTGGCAACTAATGCAAACTATCGAAGGCAATTTCAATTGTGGCGGTGCGCGGTTCGCACTGGTAGTGGGCCGCTTCAACAGCTTTATTACTGAGCGTCTGTTGCAGGGCGCGCTGGATGCTCTGAAGCGCTCAGGCGCGGTGGAGGAAGGCATGACCGTGGTTCGAGTTCCCGGCGCTTGGGAAATTCCTCTAACCGTGAAAGCGCTGGCAAAGACCGGCAAGTACGATGCGGTGATCTGCCTGGGCGCTGTGATCCGCGGCGATACTCCGCATTTCGATTATGTGGCGGGACAATCGGCAAGCGGCCTGGCTGCACTTGCGCTGGAAACAGGCTTACCCATTGTGAACGGCATTCTCACCACGAACACGGTGGAACAGGCAATCGACCGGGCGGGTGCGAAGAGCGGTAACAAAGGTTTCGATGCAGCCATGACCGCAATCGAGATGGTGAATTTGCTCAAGCAGGTTTCCGCTTAGTGTCGTCTCGCCACAAAGCCCGCGAACAGGCGCTGCAGGTTTTGTTTTCCTGGGATGTTCGTAAGCTGTCGGCGCAGGAATCGATTGAGGCTTTCTATGGTTCGCTTTCTTCCGAAGAAGCCGAAGCAAGGAACAGCCGCGACGCGTTTCTGGAGCAACTGGTGAGGGGCACAGTGGCTCAGGTTGCCGAAATTGACGAGCGCATCACCAAGCATGCCGAGCATTGGCGGATTGAGCGCATGCCGCCGGTGGATCGCAATATTTTGAGGCTGGCGATTTATGAAATGCTGCACACCGATACGCCGCCGCCGGTGCTGATCGATGAAGCGCTCGAACTGGCCCGCCGCTTTGCGGGCAAAGAATCGGTAAACTTTATAAACGGTGTCCTGGACGCGGTACACCGGGAACACATGAAGGAGTAAGACTATGCAACGACGAACTTTCCTGGCGGCCTCCTCCGCGGCGGTCGCACTGAATTCGAAATTACTCGCCGACACGCCCATGCCGATGGCAAACCTGGGCAAGACCGGAATGCGCATCTCGCGCATCACCGTGGGCGGGTATCATATGCGCGTACGCAGCGAAGACGAAGGCGTCAAAATTGTTCATCGGGCGATTGATCTGGGCGTGAATATGTTCGATTGCGCGCGGATCTATCACAAGGGCGAGAGTGAATCCACTTACGGCCGCGCCCTGGCCGGGGGGCTGCGCCAGAAGATTCACCTGATGACGAAGGCGGAGATTTACACCTATGACGGCGCGATGCTGGAGCTGGAAGAAAGCCTGCGCCGCATGAAGACGGATTACCTGGACCTATGGTGCTGCCACCAGGTGAGCACCATGAAAGAAGTGGACCAGATCCTTGGCCCGGGCGGCTCGCTTCAGGCTTTCGTGAAAGCGAAGGAACAAGGGAAGGTGCGGCATATCGGCTTTACCGGCCACCACGATCCGGAAGTTCATCAGCGACTGCTGAGTTCCTTCGATGGCTGGGAGACAGTGCAGCATCCGGTAAATCTGATCGATCCGCATCACTTGAGTTTTCTTGAGAACGTGCTGCCAAAGGTGCGGGCGAAAGGCTTGGGCATGCTGGCGATGAAGAGCAACGCCATGGGCGAGATTGGGAAAGCGAAAATCGCTCCGATTGAGGAGTGCTTACGATTTACGTGGAGCCAGGATATCGACACACTGGTGAGCGGAGTGGAGACGGTGGAGCAGTTGGAGCAGAATGTGCTGACGCTGAAGACGTTTAAGAAGATGTCTGGCGAGGAGATGACTACGTTGCTAAGCCGAACCAAGAAAGGCCCAACCGGCACCGGAGTGGAGAAGTATAAGAAGGCTTAAGCTAAACGTCTTCCACAATCGAGTTGATGGAGTGAAGGCGGTCAGCCAGATGGAGGCAAGCTAGCATCGCGATACGGGTTGTATCGGTGGTGGGGCTTTGGGCCGCTAGCAATTGCATGAGAGCGTCTACGGTTTCAGCAGCGCGTTCTAAATCGGCTGGGTCGCCTTCAGCCAGAAGTGAGAAGGTCTGGTGGAAGATGGTGACACGAACCGGTTGACGTTCCATCCGGTTCGTATCCTTACTGGCCGAGGGTGTCGATGGTCCCCAGCAGTTTCTCGATTCGACCGCGCACTTGCTTACGCTCCGAGCGCATGGCTTCCAGCTCTTCGGTAAGCTGCTGGTTCTCTTTGAGCGCGGCTTCTTTTTCCTGGCGAAGACGGCTCACCAATTGGACCGCCTTCATGATGCGGTCTTCCAGGCCGGCTAGGGAATCGACTTCCTGATCGACTTGAGCCATGGTTTAGGCCACGGGTTTAGGTGCTGGCGCGGGTTGCTTCTTCAAACCTTCAGCAGCTTGCGCGACGAGGGCATTGAAGCTGGCGGTATCGTCATAGGCGATGGCGGCCAGAATCTTGCGATCCAGTTCGATACCGGCGAGCTTCAGGCCATGTATGAACTTGCTGTAAGAAAGGCCAGCCGCCGTGCATGCAGCGTTGATGCGCACGATCCAGAGCGAGCGGTACAACCGCTTCTTCTGTTTGCGCCCGGTGTAGGCATACTTCTGAGCTTTTTCGACCGCTTCCTGCGCGGACCGATTAAGCTTACTTTTGGTAAGGAAAAAACCTTTTGCGCGTGCTAGCGTTTTCTTACGATAGTCGCGACGATTAGTACCACGTTTTACTCTAGGCACGTTTCAACTCCTGGTTGGATTTATATGATTTGAGGCGGAACGGGCACGTGCGAAGAGCCCGTCAGCACTCGTCAACTGCTTTGGGAAGGAAGAACCCTTTAGTAGGGAATCATCCGCTTGAGCTTCGCCTGATCAGACTTATCGGCAACGACGCTCTTGTGCAACTTCCTCTTCCGTTTGCGCGACTTAGACGTCAAGATATGGCGACCGAAAGCGTGTGCACGAACCACAAGCCCTGTTCCCGTCTTCTTGAAGCGTTTGGCCGCGCCTTTGTGTGTTTTTAGCTTAGGCATGGCAGATCCCGAAGATCGTAGGTTAGCACAGGCAGCTACTGGCTGTCCTGAAATTCTTCGAGCCAAGCCATTTGGATGGCTTCGAGCTTGCCTTCGGTGGAGGCCTGCGGGTCGTCACTGAATTCGGGGAGTTCGGTGATCCACTTGTGAAGGTCGGTATAGCGTATGTGGGTGGGATCGAGCTCGGGGTATTCCTCGTGGAGCGCGAGGGCGATGTTATCGGTTTGTTCCCAAGTAAGGCGGGGCATGTGTTTTTAGTTTAGTGGAGATAGCATTCGGACGGTGAGTTCGCTCGTCACAACTGGCCCACTTTGATCGTCTGAAGTGGCCCACCTGTACAAACCCGGATGGCAGTATGAACCGGGATGGACAGGAGAAGA
>JAYTGM010000487.1:0-3556 GCA_043733425.1 Terriglobia bacterium | reverse complement strand
CTTTGCAAACAAACTAGAATGAAAACGACAAGCACACAGGCCATTCCATGAATCCCGACCTTATCGTGATCCACGAACATCCGGAATGGCAGAAGCCGCTTTTCTCGGCACTCGAACGTCGCGGCATATCGTTCGCCGCTTACGACTTGAAGCGGAACGCGTTCGATCCATCGCGGCTGCCGCGCGCACGCCTGTATTTTAACCAGGCGAGCCCGAGCGCCTATATACGAGGCAACGCGCGAGCGGTTCCCCTCGCGTTAGCAGTGATCCGGTCCCTTGAAACCGCAGGTGCCCGCGTGCTCAACGGCTCACGCGCGTTCGGTCTGGAGTTGAGCAAGAGTGTTCAAACCGCTCTCATGTTCCAACTCGGGATCGATCACCCGCGTACCCTTGCTTTCAACGATCCCGCCGCCGCTCTCAGTCAATGGGACGCGGGTTGGCCGGCGCTGCTCAAACCCGAACAGGGCGGAAGCGGCGCTCGCATGTATCTGCTGCACTCGCCGGAAGAGTTCCTACGGTTACTGCGCGACAGGCAAGAATTGTGGCTGCCCGATAATCTCCTTCTCTTGCAGGAGTACATTCCCACGGATCCGGCGCGTGGCATCGTGCGAATGGAGTTTCTGGGCGGCCAGCTTCTTTATGCAATGCGTGTGGTTTCGCATGGCGCGTTTAATTTATGCCCTTCCGAAACCTGCAACCCTGAAGGCGGCGGAGCTGGTCAGTGTGAAATTCCAGCGCTCGCTCCCGTTAAACCAGTCGAATTCTATCCTTATCCGGAGATCCCTGCCGAAGCTGTTGCTACGGGAAGACAGCTCGTCGCGGCGGGTGGCCTCGATGTGGCTGGTATTGAGTATCTGGAAGCGAACGGCCGGAGAATATTCTACGACGTAAACGCGAATTCCAACCTTCGCAAACCCATCGGCGAAGCGTTCGGATTCGATCCGTTCGATCGCGTGGCAGAATGGCTGGAATCGCAAATTGAAGCGGCCGGACCCGCTTCAAAACAAAATTGAAGGCAGCCAGGCGCCGGCAGGCTCGTTGTAAAGCCCAACGCTCATCAAGGTCATCGGCGGAACCACTCGCAGACCGTTCGATAGACACCAGTGGAACAGGGTATTGTTCCGCAATGGCACAAGTATCCCCGGACCGCCGAACGATTCCGCGGATGCCATGAGGGCCTGCATGTCCGGATTGGTTTCCGCCGTGGCATGGCCGAAAAACGCCAGGTGGGTGGCGTATCCCGTGATTGCACCGCCGCGCCCTACAACAACAGCAGTGCCGTGTGCGATTGATTGCGCCAATTCGGTGCCCCGGTCGAATCCATGAATCTGTCTGGAAAGGGTATTGCACCGTTCGAGATCAACGGGTTGTGCCCTGTAGCGTCCGTCCCTGCATGCAGGAAAGAGGTTCCCGAACATCGAAGCCAAGCGCAGCATAGAGCGAAAGTGAGCGGTTGTGAAACGCGGCCTGCACCAGCCGAATCCCGGCCGCGTGTCCCTGCGCCCGATCCATCACGGCTTTCATCAGCTTACGGCCCACTCCGAGGTTTTGCGCGTTGGGATCCACGGTGATTGAGCCGACACCGGAGACAATGGAACGCTCGTCAAGACAATTGCTGCCCACAATCCGGCCTTCGTTCTCTGCCACTACGCAGTAGAAACCGGGGCTGGAAAACATCATGGAAAGTAAGCCGATCAAAGCCTCCGGTCCGGGTAGATCAGGCGGAAACCCATGAGCCCGGCTGATCGAGGCGAAGGCGTCATAGCAAATTTGACCGCAGGCGGCCGCGTCCCAGTGGTGGCGCTGCGGATTATGATTTCTGATTGTTGTTCACTCGACATTTCCAAACGAGTTTATGCCGATATCACAGTTGAACGAAATGCCTTGATTGCATTCACAAGCCTGCCAACGAGATCGCCTTCCCTTTGGTTAGGATTCGCCGGATGTAGTCAATCTGTCCCAGGTGGTAATTTAAATGACCGAGTAAGTGGATCAGGAACTGCCGCGTAGTAAGTGGCATACCGAATACGGCTTCGGGATAGGTGCGGTCCAGAGCCTCCGAGGGAAGCCCTGCCACTACCTGGGATATCGAATCTGGAAGATCCCGAATGCCTGATAGAACATCTTCAAGAGAAAATCCGGTGGAGCTAAATTCAGACTGCCGGTTTCGTATGTATTCGATATTCCCCAGTTGCCTGCCGATATACTCGCGCAGGTTGCCTTCCAGGTGAAGCGCCAAATTGCCCGCCGAGTTACTCACGCCTTCCGGCTTAGCCCATAAACTAGCCTGATCGGGAAATGCCGAAACTTCTTGAAGTAATCGTGAGAGATCCCGTTTGAAAAGGGCGGCTAAGTCAATCGATAGAGACATTCCCTATTCTCTATTTACTATCTTGGATCTGTAATTCGCGGAGAGGGAACAAAAACTCCAGCACTTGGCCCATCCGGGCTGCCCACGCGGATTCCGTATGACCCGCACCAGGGTATTCCCAATGCTGTAAATCCTCGCCTTCCACCCAACCTTTCCGCGCCAGCGCATCGCGCATGTGGCGCGCGTCTTCCACACACCGCTCGCCTTCTTCCAGCCCCATATCGAGCCAAATACGCAGCGGCAGCTTTTCCGATAGAGCCTCGACACGGCCCAGCATCAGTTCGTTATCCCACCACAAAGAAGGGCTCAGTACCGCCAGCTTTCCGAATACATCTGGATAGTGCAGTCCGATTTCTAAACTCACCAGCCCGCCCAACGAAGAGCCACCAAGACCCGTGTTCCGCGGTCCTTTCCGAGTCCGGAACCTGCGGTCGATCATCGGCTTGATTTCGCGCACCAGCATCTCGCCATACAAGTTACTCATGCCCCCGCGCTGGTGTTCCGCATCCACCGTCGGCGTGTATTCATCAATGCGCTGCTCCCCGGTATTGTAAATTCCCACCACAATCACCGGCTCAATCGACCGTGAACGAATCAGCGTTTCTGCAGTCTCATCTACCTGCCACTCATCCCCTCGAAACGACGTCGCGGAATCGAAAACATTCTGTCCGTCCTGTAAGTAAAGCACCGGATAGCGGCGTCCGGTTTGTTTCCGGTACTTCGGTGGCAAATAGACAATAATGTCGCGCGCCTCAGTCAGATAATTGCTCTTGAAGCCCTTAAAAGTGCGGAAGTCGCCAGTGAGTGTGTGGTGTTTTCCACCGTTCATTTGGCGTCGCGCCAGTTGGCTCCGATTCCGACTTCGGCCACAAGCGGCACGCGCAGCAGGTGAACATGCTCCATCTCATGCTTCACCATCGCGCCAATCTCTTCGGCTTCTTCCGGAGGCCCCTCAAGCACCAACTCATCATGCACCTGCAGCATCATGCGCGATTTCTTGTCTCGCAAGCGGCGGTCGATCCGGATCATGGCCAACTTGATCAGGTCCGCCGCCGTGCCCTGCAGCGGAGAGTTGACCGCTGTTCGTTCCGCGAAACCGCGCGCATTCGGGTTGCGGCTGTTCATATCGGGAATGGGGCGCTCGCGTCCGAACAGCGTCTTCGTTACGCCGGTCTTGCGGACCGC
>JAYTGM010000486.1:0-3557 GCA_043733425.1 Terriglobia bacterium | reverse complement strand
GCGCTACACTGGGCGTTACACTGAACGCTACACTGAGCCATGGCACTAGGGGCCCGACGCAAATCTATCGCCGTATTCATTACGGTGGGAGCGTGTTCGGTCGCTCTGGCAATTGCGCTCAATGTAGGCTTTATCGTTCTTACTTGGCGCACCGGCGTGATGCTGGTGCTGGGGATTTTGTTCTTCGGGTTGATTATTGCCGGGGTGGTGCTGAACACAATCTTTCTCGTGCGCGAAATTCGCAGAAATGAGTTGCATGACCAGTTCATTAACTCCGTCACGCATGAATTGAAAACACCGGTTGCCTCAATTCAGCTTTACCTGCAAACGCTCAAAACCAGGGAAATGGATGAGGCGAAACGCCAACAGTTTTACGATGTCATGCTGGCCGATAGCCATCGCCTGACAAAAACAATCGAGCAGGTATTGCGCGCGGGGCAGGCAAAAGCTCCTCATTCACAACTGAACCGCGTGGCGCTCGATTTCGGAGAATTGGTTTCAAGCTGTGTGGAACTGGCCCGGGTAAGGCACCATCTGCCTGAAGACGCGATTCAGTATGAGCCGCAGCGGGCGATGGTGCTGGGCGATTCCGACGATTTAAAAGCTGCCGTTTCCAATCTGCTGGACAATGCGATTAAGTATTCTCAGGCTGAAGTGTGCGTGAAGGTGGAAGTGATGCGGCCGGATGCAAAACACGTGGCGGTGCGCGTGCGCGATTCCGGCGTCGGAATCTCAGCCTCTGAGTTGAGCCGCATCTTCAAAAGGTTTTATCGCATTCCCGGCACGGTCACCATGCGCGTAAAAGGCACGGGGCTGGGCCTCTTTATTGTGAAATCCGCGGCGCAGAAACATGGTGGACGCGCCTTTGCGGAAAGCGCGGGGCCGGGGCACGGCAGCACCTTCACAATTCAGTTGCCCAGCGCATGACTTCAATTCTGATTGTGGAAGATGAGCAGCATCTGGCCGATGGCTTGCGCTTCAACCTGGAGGCGGATGGCTATGACGTGGAAGTGGCGGAGAGCGGCGAAGAAGCGCTGCAATCGTTAGCCAGGCGATCGTTCGATCTAGTGTTGCTGGACGTGATGCTGCCCGGCATAGACGGTTTCGCCGTAGTCTCGGAACTGCGCGCCAAACGCCAGTTTGTACCGGTGCTGATGCTGACCGCGCGCGGCCGGGCGGAAGATGTGTTGCAAGGCTTCGCAGCGGGCGCTGATGATTACCTAACGAAGCCGTTCGAACTCTCCATCCTGGTAGCCCGCGTGAAAAGCCTGCTCAGAAGGAAGCAGTGGTTACAACCGGTCGCGCAAGACCACTTTGAATTTGAAGGCCGCGTGATTGACTTCGCCGCCATGGAGATTCAGCGCGGTGAAAACCGGTGGCCGCTGACTCTGATGGAAGCGAATCTTCTGCGGTATCTGTCAGAACGCCAGGGCAAATCCATTTCGCGCAAGTCCATTCTGGAAGATGTGTGGGGTGTGCACGAAGACACCGATACACGCGCGATCGATAACTTCATCGTGCGGCTGCGGCGCTACCTGGAGGACGATCCCGCCGAACCCAAATATCTTACGACGGTGCGTGGAGTCGGCTACCGGTTTCAGATCACTTCCTGAAAATCAGGATGTGCTGTTGAGGGAGCGTCTCGATGGATTTTTCGAATCGGAAACCTTCCGGCTCAAGTTCGGTCCGAACCTGTTTGACGGTCATCTTGTGTTCTTCGCGAATGGGAACGTTCGGATCCTCTTTGCGGTATTCCAGCAGCACCAGCCTGCCGTTTTGCTTGAGCGATTCGCGAATGTGCCGGAGCATGGCTTGCGGCTTGGAAAATTCGTGATAAACGTCCACGAGCAGCACCAGATCCAGCGTATTGGCAGGCAGATGGGGATCGTCTTCCGCGCCCACAATGGTCTGGACATTACCGATTCCGAGCTTCGCCATATTCTTGCGAAGCTGCGTGAGCATTTCCGGCTGAATGTCGTTGGCGAAGACTTTGCCGTTCGGACCGACGCGGCGCGCGAGCTTCTCAGTAAAGTAACCGACGCCCGCGCCCACATCGCCCACGACAGAGCCAGGAAGGATACCGATCGCATCGAGAGCTTCTTCCGGATGTTCCTCGGCGGCGCGTTCCGGGCGGGTGAGCCAATCCGCGCCGCCCATTCCCATGACACCGGCGATGGGACGCTTGGTAACCGGGTGGGCATCCTGTCCGCAGCCCGGTAAGGCGATCAGCATGGCGCAGAGCAGCAGCTTTGTCATACTTCCTCAGATTACCGGTTGTGGGGTGAAGATTGAAGGAATGGCTTTTTTCTGGATCAGAACGTCAGCCAGGCTTTTAGGATTTCATACCCAAGGCCTTTCTGGCTGTAGGTATTGAAGAGGTCAGCGCGATCCGTATTCGCAATGATGATCAAAGACGCGTTTCTCTCAGGCAGCAGCAGGTTGAGTAAGCGCGTGCTCCCGATATCGCCCTGCCGTTCGACTATGTGGAGAGGCGGTTTGGTGAGCGGAAGATCATAAGCCCAGGAGCCAAGTGCTTCGCCGTAAAGCTTTGGGTCGGCGCGGAACATGGCCTCAGTGGCCTCTACGGAAAGAAGGCGGTGCGAAAGCAGGGCCTCATTCCACTTCGCGACATCCAACGCGTTGCCGTAAAGGGCTCCCGAAGAACCGTAGGTCGCCACGTTCTGCGTTAGCTCCAGCGTGCCGTTCTCCTGATACCCAACGGCCGTGGGAGGGTCCAGCTTGGCATCGCCCGTAAAGATGCCCCAACTCTTCAATCCCAACGGCTGAATCACGCGCTCTCTAACAAGTTCGCTATAAGTTTTACCAGCCAGCGCTTCGAGGAGCGCACCCAAAACGATGTAGTCACAATTGTTGTACTCAAACTTTGTACCGGGGTCGCGCTTCGGGGCGCCAGAACAGAAACCGAGCGCCGTTTTGGTTATGTTAGCCGCGTCGGCGCCTTGGCGAAGATAGAAGGCGGGAACGGCGTCGTCGGGGCCGTCACTTGGATTCGGAAGTCCGGAAACATGCTGGAGCAGTTGCCGGACGGTAACGCGGGCGCTTGCCGCGGGAAGAGATTTCAGGAAATCGCCAGCTCTTGCGTCAAGCTGAATCTTTCCGCCCGCGACTTGTTGCATGATGAGGAGCGCCGTAATCTGCTTCGTCAGAGACGCGAGCCGGAAGACGGTGTCGGGTTTGTTGGGCGTCTTAGCTGCGCGGTTTGAATCGCCAATTGCTACGACGGAAACAGGTTTACCGTTCTGTGACAGGATGACAACGCCATCGAAATTCCCATTCGTGTGAGCGAGCGAGACAACTTTTTCTACGGGTTCATTAGACTGGCTGAACCCGAAAACTGCGCTTATCAGAACGAGCGGAAATAACTGCGGGCGGCGCAGCAGCTTTGACATGTTTTCTCAGATTAGCGGTTACGAGAAGATGATTTGGAAAATGAGCCGGACACTGGAAATCCAGGTGCGCAACACCGGGAGTGAGATAAACTGTTGCGCGTGATCACACGCAGAACATTTCATCAAGCCGCGCTCGGCGCTTTGGCC
>JAYTGM010000485.1:0-9600 GCA_043733425.1 Terriglobia bacterium | reverse complement strand
CGGGGGCGTCGGGCACGGGTCCTGCGTTGCCGGTGATTGAGAGAGCGTAGGTGGTACCGGTTTTGGCGCGTGCGGCGGTCGCCATGGCTTCAGCGATTTCTTTGCTGACAGGGCCAAAGCGGTCGATGTCCTGAAGCGGGATATCAAGTACTTGCGATTTCATGTGCTTGTTGTAGGTAACAAAACCGCCGGAGAACCAAGTGCTGCTGCCCACCACGGAGCTGAGCCGCTCGGCCAAGCCGCCGCCGGTCATGCTTTCAGCAACAGAGACTGTTGCGTTTGCCCCTTTCAGCATGTTGCCGACTGTTACTTCGAGAGAATCGCTATTGCGCGAATAGACGCGGTCGCCCAGCAGGGCTTCAATTTGACCGCCGATATCCGCCAAGAGGGAGTTTGCTTCTTGGTGCGTGGTGCAACGGGCACGCAGGTGGACCTGGATATCACCGGCATGAGCTAGCACGGTGGTGACCGGGTTTTCGTATCTCTTATAAACAGGGGAGATAGTCTGGTCGAGATCGGATTCGGACATGCCCGCTACGCGGAGCACCAGCGTTTCGATGGCTTGCTTGGGAACGCGGGCTTCGAGGCGCGGGAGACATTCGCGCGTAAACATGGACTTCAGTTCGTGCGGGGGGCCGGGGAGGAGCATGATCCAGGAGCCGGCGTGCTCAATCCACTGGCCTGGAGCGGTTCCGCGGTCGTTCGCGAGCAGGTCCGCGCCTTCCAGGAGAAATGCCTGGCGCTTGTTGATCTGCGGCATGGGGCGGCCCATCTTGACGAATCTTGCTTCCAGTTCATTCGCGATATCGGGATGAAAAATCAGTTTGCGGCCAGTTGCTTCGGCTACAGCATCGCGCGTGACGTCGTCTTCAGTAGGCCCCAGGCCCCCGGAGAGGATCACGATTTTCGAGCGGCTGGCAGCTTGACGCACAGTTTCCGCGAGCCGCGCGCGGTCATCACCGACAACATATTTCGTGGTGACCTCAATTCCTAAATCATTGAGCTGTTCGGTGAGGTAGAGCGAATTGGTATCGACGCGTTCCGGGGTAAGCAGTTCTGAGCCGACGGCTATGATTTCGGCGCCCAGTTGAAGATCAGGCAAACTGGCGGCCTTTTACGCCTACATCTACGCGATAGAGGGCATTGGTGGTGGAAACAATAATGGCCTGCGAAGGCGTGAAGCTCAGGCCTACAATGCCAGGGCCGGAAATGGCGAGTTCGGCTTCGCGATTTTCATTGATGCGCACGATGCCCTTTCTGCCAGCCAGCGACGCCGAGACATAGAGGCGGCCGTGTTCATCGAACGCCATGCCCTGAGGGCGGCCCACCCCGCGGTAGAAAACTTCTACATCGCCATCATGGCTGATGCGGTGAATGGAATCGAAGCTGGAAGTGGTGGGGCCGGTGACATAGAGGTAGCGATCGGGACCGAATGCCAAGTGATAGGCGGAAATGGAGGGCTCAAGCGTGGCGAAGACGAATATCTGCCGGGTGGGGCTGATCTTGAAAATGGTGCCGCTGCGGTCGCCGACGTATAGATTGTTCTCTTCATCGAAGGCGAGTCCGCTCGCAACGCCCATGCCTTCGACGTAAACCGACATATTGCCGTTGGGGGTGACCTGATAGACGACGCCGTCGAAGCGGCTGGAGATGTAGAGCATGCCGTCCTGATCGAAGCAGAGGCCGGTGGCGTTCATCAGATCGTTAATGAACGGCTTCATGTTGTAATTCAGATCGATCTTGTAGACGGCAACGGGGACTTTCTGGCCGCGAGAACCGCTGAACGTGCTGTAAATGTTGCCTAATTTATCGACAGCGGGGTTGGCGACGGGATGGAGATTATCGGCGATCATGATGCCGATGTCGCAGGTCCACGTCTGACTGGAATGTTTGCCGCTTTCGATGGTTAATTCGCCAGCGGAAGCCCCTTCCGGGACGCGGGCGATGACGAAGGAATCCGACCCGATGACAATCGGGGCGGCGACTTCACCGAATCTGACGCGCGGGCGATCTGTTTTCGCGAAATACTTACCGGAAATCTGAAACTCGCCGCCCGTGATCGCAGCCTCGGGGGTGACTTGCGCAATCTGGGGACGGACGTCTCGACGAATAGCCATGGCCTACTAAAAATTGAACCATCCGCAGCCGAATAAGACAAGCGCGGCGAAAATTTGGGTGGGGTAATCGTCCGTGACAGTACTGGACAGGCGGGAGGGCCTGCCTACTTGCCAACCATGGTCAGATCCTGCCGGCTGCTGCTACCAACTACCGTCAGCACGACTGGCTGCACCCCCGGCGCAACATCTGCGGGTACGATGGCATTGATCTGAATCAGACCGTAAACGTAGGTACGCGCGGTCCCGGAATAGGTCACTCGTGCCAGCTTTGCCGCGGATGGTGACAGCCACGGGAACTATTGTCTCCGGGTATGGTACGACACGGATCAACTGCCCATCTGGAAATCCGCTCGCCAGCAGCCCGCATCCCGTGGCGAAGATCGAGACGTAAGATCCAGGCGCGGGATGGTTCGTGTCCGCTACCGAGTAGTCGAGATTCATGACTACGCCCTGCCCTAAGCCGTTTTGCGAAAAGGAAAGGATTCCTGGAGCCGCGGGGACAACGGGCAGGCGAAGCGGGGTGGAGGCCTGCCGTGCGGCTTCCGGAGTGCTGAGGATTTGGCTTACATGTTTGAGGCCGTTGGTCCTGAACTGAACCACGACCGGATCGGATTTCAAGGCCTCGACCGATTTATTAAAGCTGGCCAGACTCGCCTGAGTTTCGGCGCTCGCTAAATGTTCCTGGAACGATCCCGGCGGAGCTGCAGCAGATTGTGGCCGTATCTTGTCGCGAGATATCCTGGCATCGGTCGCCTCTACTGTGGTTGGTGCCCGGCGAATCGGATTCATTGCGGGTTGTATTGCGTCGGCCAGGATCAGCTTGAACAAAATTACCGGAACAGCTCACTAAACGTCCGATGTGTCCGGCAATACGGTGATTGCGACGTTGTCACGGAGCCACGGCACAAGAGTGCCAAAGCCGAACGTGCCTGTCTCATACAGCCGGAGAATAAATACATAGGTGTCTTCAGCATCTGCAATTAACTGTGCCCCGTTTATCGCAAGAAAAGTATACGTGGCGGCAAATGCCGTTCTCTTGTTGCCATCGACGAACGGATGATTTTGCGCCAGGCTCTCCCACAACGCCGCCGCTTCCTCGATAAGGTCCGCGTAGTAGCCGGTTTGTGGACGATAGAGCGCCGCTTCAAGTAGACCGGCATCGCGGACGCCGTGCGATCCGCCATAACGCTGGATCTGGTCCTCGTGCATGGCGAGGACTTCCAGCAACGTGAGGTAATCCGTCACTGAGCGAGCTTTTTGTAAAGCGCGCCGTATCGTTCATGGCTGGCGAGATAGGTCCCCATCACGTGCGTTCGGGGCCGGGCGTTTTTCCGCTTCTCGATCAAGTCGGCCAGTGCTTCATCCACAAGCGCCTGAAGTTGGCGTCCTTCTTGTTCCGCGATACTACGTATCGTGGCCAGAATTTCAGAATTGACCTGTGTGGCGAATTTTTCGCGGAGTTGGGACATGAGGCAACTTCTTCTAGTAGCTGACATGACTGTATCATGATCTGTCATGATGACTCCGCAGGTCACCCAGTGTTCGAGACATTGTGGAAAATGACGTACTCACCGCAGTCCAAAGGCACACCGTGGAACGAAATTGCACAGGCAAGCGGCGCGCGGTTGCGGATGCGCCAATTGAGCGAGCGCTCGAAGGGAGAGTTAGGAGTCAAGATGGACCGCGGCGAATTGTAGGACCGATAGAATTTTCCTCGATACGAATGTTGTGTTGTACGCTGCAGTTGGCAGTGGGGTGGATAAGCCCAAGAATAAGCGTGCTCTACATGTCCTTGTAACAAAAAGAGTTTGCGACTTCGGCTCGGGTCTTGCGGGAACTTTTTGACGGGGCGATCTTGGCCGCGGCTGATGCGCTTCAATGTAAGACGGTCTACTCGGAAGATCTCAATGGCGGGCAGACATACGGTCGGGTGCGGGTCGTGAATCCGTTTCGAGCCCTAATATAGCTGCAACCATCCGCAGCCGAATAAGACAAGCGCGGCGAAAATTCCGGCCATGCAATCGTCCAGAACGATACCCCAGCCGCCGGGAAGACGCTCGAGGGCCCGGGTAGGCCAGGGTTTCCATATATCGAACAAACGAAAGAGGATAAAGCCCAATAGGACAGAACGCCAGTTCAGGTGGGTGGCTCCGGAAAGGGTGATCCACTGGCCTTCTACTTCGTCGATGACGACGATTTGCGGATCTTCGCGGTTTAGTTGGTGGGCGGTGGAACCGGCGGACCAGACGGCTATGGGAAAGAGAACCAGCGCCGCGAGCGCCCAAGTGTAGGGTGCCAGTGTTAGGAATGGCAGGACCAGAAGAGCAGCAGCTAGGGAGCCCGCCGTGCCCGGTGCTTTCGGAAACAGCCCGCAACCGAACCAGGTGGCGCACCACCAAGCAAGTCCACGGGCGAGCAACTTAGTCCGCGTCCTCGTCGAATTCCATCATTCCGGCTTGCAGCGGCTCGGAGATGACATACTTTTCGTCGGCCCAGTTGCCGAGGTCCAGCGTGCGGCAGCGATCGCTACAGAAAGGAAAATCAGGGGAGCTGAGTGGGACCTTTTTCTTGCAAATGGGGCACTGTGTCAGGATCGTTTTTCGGGTCATCGAAGCTGAACTAATTGCGGCAATTTCTGTTCCAACGGGAGAGAGCTTACCGGCATGCGAACCGGAGCGATGGATTCGTCAGAATCTAGCAGTGTGCCGACTACATCGTAATCGTGAAATTCCGTGATGCGGAGCTGGCGCATCTGGCCGGGCGCGGGCTCAATGCCTTCGAAATCGTTGATGAGCGTGACCCCATCGATTTCTGGGGCTTGCGAGCGCATGCGGCCCTGCCAGAGGAGATCGGTATCGGCAGAGAGGCCTTCCACCAGGACAGGAACCACTTGGCCTACCAGCATCTTATTGCGGGCGCGGGAAATTTTGCGCTGGATGGACATCAGTCGCCGCTTGCGGGCGTAAATGGTGCGGGCATCCACTTTGCCGTCCAGCAGGTAGCTCTGGCTGGTGTCCTCATCGGAATAGGAGAAGACGCCGAGGCGATCGAACTTCGCGGCTTCGACGAACTGGCAGAGCGTTTCGAAATCCTGATCGGTCTCGCCAGGGTAGCCCACAATGAAACTGGTACGGATGGAAACGCCGGGGATGGTGGCGCGCGCGCGTTCCAGCAGCTTCAGGAAAATGTCGCCCGAAGCTCCGCGCTTCATGCGCTTGAGTACGGGGGCGCTGGCATGCTGAAGCGGCATGTCGATGTACTTGACGAGCGCTGCGTGGCGCGCGATGGTATCGAGCAGCTTCTGCGTGACGCGGTTGGGATAGGCGTACAGGAACCGCACCCACTTTTCCTGGGCGGTTTCGATTTGGGCGAGACGGGCGAGGAGGTCGGCAAGCCCGTCTTTCATGCCAAGATCTTCGCCGTAGCAGGTGGTGTCCTGGCCAATGAGGTTGATTTCGCGAACGCCCTGGCTGAAGAGGCGCGTGGCTTCTGAAATGACCGATTCAAAGCGGCGGCTACGGAAGGCGCCCCGGTATTGCGGGATGGTGCAGAACGCGCAGGGATGATCGCAACCCTCCGCGATTTTCATGTAAGCGAAGTGCTTGGGCGTGGTGAAAACGCGCGGCGTTTCGTCGTTGTAAAGATAGGGAAGTAGGGGCCCGGCGGCAGTTTCGATGCCTTCGCAGGCGGCTACAATGCCATCGAGTTCGTTCGTGCCGATTAGTGCATCCACTTCAGGAAGCTGGTCTTTGATTTCGCCGCGATAGCGTTCTACCATGCACCCGGCAACGACCAGGCGCTGCGCGCGACCGAACTTTTTGTACTGCGCCATTTCGAGAATGGTGTCGATGGATTCCTGCTTGGCGGGGTCAATGAAGCTGCAGGTGTTGACGACAATGACATCGGCTTCATCCGGGCGGGGGGTAAGCTCGTGACCGCGTTCGGAAAGGAGGCCCATCATGACCTCGCTATCGACAAGGTTTTTCGGGCAGCCTAAACTTACAAATCCAACTTTCAAAAGATTGTCCTGGGAGTTAGGTTTCAGGATACCAAAAAGCGGCTATTTGAGGACAGTGTGAATGTCGATCTCCACCTTGTCACTCACCTTCAGAAGGAAGTTACTGGGGTTCTTCATTCCCCACAATTCATATGGAATGGTGAAGTGAGTGTCCACCGTGGTCTGCCGGCCCGCGGTATGGACGCTTACTGGCAGAGTGATTTCATGAGGGGCACCATGAATGTTGAGCGTTCCATGGACTTGCACGGTGGAGTTACCATCCGCGGCAAGTTGCCCTTCGACACGGGTTGGCGTGAACACGGCTTCCGGGTAACGCGCGCTTTCGAGGATTTCTTTGTGCATGCGCTTATCCCGGATGGAACCGCCGGTGGTGCCGCTTGCAACATCGACAACAAATTCACCACTGGCTTTTCCCGTTGCCCGGTCGATGCGTACTGTGCCTTGCTTCAGTTTGAAAGTGCCGTGAACTGTGTGGAGAACATCGCCCAAGGTGAAGCGGATTTCCGTCTGCGCGGGATCGAAGGCGATCGATACTTCGTCGGCGGCTGCCTGAACGGCGTGCGTGCCCGTAAGTAACGCGGCCAGAAGGAGGGCGAAGGTTTTCATACCTTCAGCATCCTCCAACCTAACGGCAGGATGGCGCGTGTCAGAAACTTAAGAGGAGAACTGGCTCCCACATGCATCGCCAGCATGTGAGCAAACAATTCCGGCCGAGATGAAAGAGCTTGTAGAAATCGCCTTTGCAGCTTCGGGAAAGGCGCATGCGAGAGCATCAAAGCGCCCATGACAGTAGGCCGCAGTGCAATCTGGCGATGGCGGCGTTGGTAACCGGCCAGATTGCCGCTGATGAGTGCGTCAGATAACAGAACGGCCTGTTGGAAAGAGAGACAAAGCCCATCGCCTGTAATGGCATCAGCCGAGCCGGATGCATCACCTACCAACGCCACATTCGTTGTATGGATACGCTGGAAGCCGCGAGACGTAATCACGCTGCCGCGGTCAGCGGAGGAGACGGGTACATGTTGAAGGCGGCTTGCCAGCTTCGGGAAATGGGACAGCGCAGTGTCAAGGCGAAGCGCGGAATCGCGCGACATAACCGCGACGCATACTTCGTCTAAGCCGACGGGAGTGGTATAAACCTGGAACTTTGGGCCCCAGTAAATCTCCATGTAGTCAGACCAGGGCTCCATGCGGTAGTGGCGGCGGAAACCGAAGCGGCGGGTATGGTGACGCTCGGCGGTGAGACCGGCCCAGCGCCGCACTAAAGAATTCTGCCCATCCGCGCCGATAATGTAGCGGGCGCGCACCTGCTCATTGTCAGCGAATTGGACAACGCCTTCAGCGGAGAGACCACGTACAGACGTGCCCCAGCGCAGATCCACGCCCAGTGCGGCGGCGCGCTCCGCTAGCAATCCATGAAGCACAACGCGCCGTATGCCGATGGCAGGCCCGGTGGGAAAAGCGGCTTGCACTGTACCGCCTTCGCCCAAAAACCGAATGCCCCGGAACGCCGCGCCAACACTGAAAGGGGGAATAACGCCCAGCTTGCCCAAAGCTTCCAGGCTATCCGGCATGAGGCCTTCACCGCACGCTTTATCGATAGGAGGATTGGCGGCGTCGGCCAGAGTGACACTCAGGCCTTTGGCTGCCGCGGCGATAGCAGCCGCCAGACCGGCAGGGCCACCGCCAATGACAACAACATCCCGTTCCGGGGGATGCAAGCCGGGGGTTACCAACGGAGAAGCACCAATTCAGCGCAGAAGCCGGGGCCCATGGCGGCCAGAATGGAATAGGTGCCAGGCTTGGGTTTGCGCTTCGTCATGAACTCTTCCAGCACCACAAGCACGGAGGCGGAAGAAAGATTTCCAACGCGGCTCAGGCACTGCCAGGAAACATCGAGCGCTTCTTTGGGCAGCCCAAGACCTTGCGCGGTGGCTTCCAAAATTTTCGGGCCGCCGGTGTGAAGGATCCAACTACCGATATCGGCGCGGGTGAGTTGCTCATCTGCAAGAAAAGCGTCAATATCGGTTGCCAGGTGGGCGGCGATACGCGGCACCTCTTCGGAAAGCACGATTTGAAAACCTTTTTCGGAGACGCTCCAACCCATAACGTTTTCGGTATCGGGATAGAAGACCGAGCGCGTGGCGAGGATACTGGGGCCTGGGGTTAGTTCGAAATCCGCGCCCGCCACCAGTACGGCGGCGGCACCGTCTCCGAAAAGGCCGGATGAAATCATGTTCGCCACCGAGAAATCATCGAACTGAATGGTAAGGGAGCAAAGTTCGACAGAGAGTACGGCGGCCACTTGATCTGGAAAAGCGCGAACATAATCCGCCGCGCGGGCCACCCCCGCTGCTCCGGCGACACAACCGAGACCGAAGATGGGGAGGCGTTTGATGTGGGGAGAGAGCTTCATCCGGTTGACCAGGCGAGCGTCTATGGAAGGGCTGGCTACACCGGTGATGGAAACAAAGAAAAGCGCGCTCAAATTGGATGGCTGCAGGCCTGCCTGCTCCAAGGCTCGGCAAAGTGCCTGTCGCCCCAATTCCTCAGCGGCTTTGATCCAAAGATCATTTGCCTGGCCCCAAGTCTCAATCTTTTCGTACTGAGGCAAGGGATAGGCCAAGTGACGGCCTTTTACTTCCACGCGTGAATGCAGGCGCTCCAACAAGCGGACTTGTTCCGCATTTATCTTCCCGGCCCAACGATGTTTTAAGGCTTCGAGCAGCACCGTTTGGGAGTAATAATGCGAAGGGAATGCACTAGCGGCGCTTATGATTCTCATAAATCGATCACGCGCCGGGCCAACCCGAGTGCTTCCGCCCAGAATGAGGGAGAACGGTGGGCCGTTTCCACCACGTTTTTAATAGACCGCACAAACACTTCCAGATCCTCTTCTTCTATTATCAAGGGCGGCGCGACTTTTAGAACCAGAAAGTTATTGCCGCAAATCTGAGCTAGAACATTTTCATTTCGAAACAAGCGCATCACCAGAACCTGGCCGAACATGCCGGGGTGTATCTTCATGAACATTTCGAAGGGAACCCGCAAGCTGAGTTGCCGAGGTGCGTGAAATTCGATTCCGCTGAGCATCCCGATGCCGCGGATATCTTTCACCATTTCATACGAGGAGAGTTCTTCGCGAAGGCGGCAGCGAAGCTGTTCCCCCAAGCGAAAGGCCCGTTCACCCAGGCCGTCGCGTTCCAAAACATCGAGAGTAGCCAGACCCGCTCTCATGGAAAGACCATTTTCACTGAATGTGGAGGTGTGTACGATAGAGCGCTTCAGTGAAGTGAAAACCGAATTGTAAATAGCGTCAGTCATTAGCAAAGCGCCATTTGGAACCAAGCCGCCGCTTAACGCCTTCGCGAGAATCACCATATCCGGCTCAACTCCATAATGATGAGCGGCCAGGAACTTGCCGGTTCGGTACATGCCGGTTTGCACTTCATCCAAAACCAGCAA
>JAYTGM010000484.1:0-3568 GCA_043733425.1 Terriglobia bacterium | reverse complement strand
GCGCCATAGTCCAGAACGTCTTCACCTTCGCCAAAACTGCCGCTCTCTTGGCGCTGGTCATCTTGGGCTTCGCCTTGGGCCGCAACCCGCAAGCCGTGGCCTCAAACTTCACCGGTTTCTGGCGCAATGCCGATTGGGGCATCAACACCGTTCGTCTCATCGGTGTCGCCATGGTGGGCACGCTCTTCTCCTCCGATGCCTGGAACAACGTCACCTTCACCGCCGGCGAAGTACGCAATCCCAAACGCAACCTCCCGCTCTCGCTCGCGCTTGGAGTTGGCATCGTCTCGCTTCTGTATCTAGCCTGCAACTTCGTCTACCTGAACGTCCTTACGCTCCAGCAGATCCAGACCGCGCCGGAAGATCGCGTCGCCACCGCCGTCGTCTCCGTCATGTTCGGTCCCATCGCCGTGCAGCTCATGGCCGCCGCCATCATGGTCTCTACCTTCGGCTGCGTCAATGGCCTCATCCTCTCCGGCGCGCGCGTCTACTACACCATGGCGCAGGATGGCCTCTTCTTCCGCAAAGCTGGCGACCTTGATAAAGGAACACGCGCCCCCGTATTCGCGCTAGCCATTCAGTGCGCATGGGCAGTGCTGCTCACGCTCAGCGGCCAGTACAATGACCTGCTGGACTATGTTATCTTTGCGGTTCTATTGTTCTATATCCTGACCATCGCGGGCCTCTTCGTCCTCCGCCGCACAAGGCCCGATATGGAACGCCCCTACCGCGCCGTAGGCTATCCCGTCCTCCCCGCCATCTACATCGCGGCCGGTCTCACAATCGAAGTCCTGCTCCTGATCTATAAGCCGAACTACACGTTCCCCGGCCTGGCCATCGTTCTGCTGGGCATTCCCGTCTTCTTCTTATGGCGCAACGTAGCGCCGGCCCCTGGCCGATGAACTTACCTAAAATGGATCTTTCCTTATGAGCTTGTTTGCTAAAAAGTCGCTCCCCTCTCTCATTGCAGAATCCAAGCTCGAAAGCGGCGAAGGCTTGCAAAGAACGCTCGGCGCATTCTCCTTGACCGCCCTCGGTATCGGAGCCGTCATCGGCGCGGGCATCTTCGTCCTCTCCGGTCTCGGCGCGCATTATGCCGGCCCAGGCCTCATGCTCTCCTTCGTGCTCTCCGGGCTGGGCTGCGCTTTCGCCGGCCTCTGCTATGCGGAATTCGCGGCCATGATTCCACTCGCCGGCAGCGCCTACACCTACGCTTACGCAACTCTGGGTGAACTCATCGCCTGGATCATCGGTTGGGATCTCACTCTTGAATACGCCATGGGCGCCAGCACCGTCTCATCCGGCTGGTCCAATCACTTCATTGAAATGCTGCGCATCTTCAATCTCGAAATTCCCCTCTGGCTCGCCTACGATCATTGGACCGGCCTCCGCGCTGCCGTCGATCAGGTCGCCAGGCAGCAGACCATCCAGAACTTCCCCGCCATCCTACCGGGCTCGCAGGATTTTCTCGCTCATCTCGATGCCATCAAGAGCGCGCCTTCAGCAGACATCATGGCCCGCGCCCACACTCTCTTGAACGCCCCGCAAATCTTCGGGATGGAGATCGGCGTTAACATTCCCGCCTTCATCATCGCGCTCGTCATCACCGCAATCCTCGTCATCGGCATCAAAGAAAGCGCCCGATTTAACTCCACCATTGTGGTCGTAAAAGTGGGAGTAGTGCTCTTCGTCCTTGGCCTCGGTGCCCAATACGTGAATCCTGCCAACTGGGGCAATAGCTGGTCCACCTTTGCGCCTTACGGCTTCTCCGGTATCGGTGCCGGCGCCGCATACATCTTCTTCGCCTATATCGGTTTCGATGCCGTATCCACAACTGCTCAGGAAGCCAAGAACCCGCAGCGAGACCTTCCTATCGCCATCATCGCGTCACTGGCAGTCTGTACTTTTCTGTATATCGGAGTCGCAGCCGTACTCACCGGCATAGTGCCCTGGAAAGAAGTCAATATCGAAGCGCCCATCGCTCGCGCATTCCTTGACCGCAACCTTGGCTGGGCCTCGAATATCATCACCATGGGTGCTCTCGCCGGCCTGACCAGCGTCATGCTGGTTATGCTGCTGGGCCAGACCAGGGTTCTTTACGCCATGGCGAAAGACGGCTTGCTGCCCGGCAAGTTCTTTGCCGCAATCCACCCCAAGTTCCACACGCCGTACAAGAACACCATCCTGGTGGGCTTGCTCGCCGCCATCGTAGGCAGCGTCACACCCATCGATGACATCGGCAAGATGGTCAACATCGGCACCTTGCTCGCGTTTGTAATCGTCTGCATCGCCATCATCGTGCTGCGCAAAACCAATCCCGATCAGCCGCGGCCCTTCCGCACCCCCTGGATGCCCGTAGTCCCCATACTTGGCGTGTTATTTAATGGCTACATGATGTATAAACTGGGCTGGGTGAATTGGGCTCGTCTGATTATCTGGCTCGCCATCGGGCTGGTCATCTATTTCATGTACGGGCGCAAACACAGCAAGGTGCAGCGAGAGAGCGCGGCAAACTGATAGGCAAGTGACCACTCTCACCACAACGGCTCTGCCCGGCGTCGAACTCGTCAGCCGCGGCAAGGTACGCGACATCTATCGCGCCTCCGCGGACCAGCTTCTCTTTGTCGCAACGGACCGCATTTCCGCTTTCGATTGCATTCTGCCCGACGGCATCCCCGATAAAGGCCGCGTTCTTACGCAGATGTCGCTCTTCTGGTTCGATTATCTGAAGGATTTGGTGCCGAACCATCTGGTCACCGCCGATGTGAACCGCTTTCCGCTCCACATCAACCCCTTCCGCGAACAGCTGGAAGGGCGCAGCATGCTGGTCAAGCGCGCCGAGATGATCCAGGTGGAATGCGTGGCGCGCGGCTACGTTTCCGGGTCCGGCTGGAAAGATTACCAGCGCACTGGTGCCATTTGCGGCATCCCTTTGCCCGCGGGTTTGAAAGAGAGCGACCAGCTTCCGAGACCCATCTTCACCCCGGCCACAAAAGCAGCCACCGGCCACGATGAGAACATCCCTTTCTCTGCCGTCGAAGAGCTTGCCGGCCCCGATCTGGCGGCACGCCTGCGCGAACTCACACTCACGCTCTACGCAAAGGCTTCCATCTACGCGCGCACCCGCGGCATCATCATCGCCGACACCAAATTCGAGTTCGGCCTCTACGGCGATCAGCTCATTCTTGCCGATGAAGTGCTCACGCCTGATTCTTCCCGCTTCTGGCCCGCTGACGATTATCAGCCTGGCCGCCCTCAGCGTTCGTTCGACAAGCAGTTCGTCCGCGATTACCTGGAAACCACGAACTGGAACAAGCAGCCTCCCGCACCGGCGCTGCCGCCTGATGTGATTCAGAACACAGCCGCGAAATACCGGGAGGCCTACACCATACTTACTGGCCGCCAACTGTGAACTGGCTGGATATCTCGCTTGGTTTAATCGTGCTGCTCTCCGTATTCGCCGGGCTTCGCAAGGGTCTTTCGCGAGAGATTATCGGGCTTGCGGCTTCTATCCTGGGTTTGGTGCTCGCCATCTGGTTCTACCGCACTGCCGGTGCCCGCTTGGAAC
>JAYTGM010000483.1:0-3572 GCA_043733425.1 Terriglobia bacterium | reverse complement strand
CGACATTCCGCCCATGAGGCCGGAAAAGCCCTTCATCATCTTGCGGGCCTGCGTGTATTGCTTGAGGAGATTGTTGACTTCCTGCACACTGACGCCAGAACCCTTGGCGATTCTGCGCCTGCGGTTGCCGTTGATGAGCATGTGGTTGGCGCGTTCTTTGGGCGTCATGGAATCGATAATGGCGACGGTGCGCGTCATTTCTTTTTCATCGACCTGAACGTTTTTCAGTTCTTTCATGATGCCCATGTCGGGCATCATTTTGAGCAGGCCTTCGAGGGGGCCGAGTTTGCGGAGGCTCTTGAGCTGATCGCGGAAGTCTTCGAGAGTGAATTCATTGTCGATGAGCTTCTGCTGCATGACTTCGGCCTGCTTTTCATCGAACGCCTCGCGCGTTTTATCGATGAAGGAGAGCATGTCGCCCATGCCGATGATGCGGGAGGCGGCGCGATCGGGATAGAAGGGCTCAAAGGCGTCGGACTTTTCGCCGACACCGACGAATTTGAGGGGCTGGCCCGTGACATGGCGGATGGAGAGGGCACCGCCGCCGCGGGCATCGCCATCCATCTTGGTGAGGATGATGCCGGTGATGCCGAGCTGTTTGTGAAATTCATCGGCGCTCTTGACGGCATCCTGACCGGTCATGGCGTCGGCGACGAAGAGAATTTCGACGGGGTTGAGGGTTTCCTTGAGCTGTTTCAGCTCAACCATCAGGTTATCGTCGATGTGTAGGCGGCCGGCGGTATCGACGATGAGGACGTCGCGGCCAGCGTTAGCGGCTTCACGGCGGGCGGAACGGGCGAGATCGACGGGGAGGGTTTCGCCTTCGACACCAGCGTAAATGGGGATGTTGATTTCTTTGGCGACAACGCGCAACTGTTCGCGGGCGGCGGGGCGGTAAACGTCGACGGACACGACCATGGGATTGTGGCCGTTCTTCGAGAGCCAGCGGGCGAGTTTGCCGGTGGAAGTGGTCTTACCGGAGCCTTGGAGGCCGACAATGAGGAAGACGCTGGGCGGATCGTTCGCATAACGAAGCTTGGATTCGTGGCTGCCCAGGATTTTGATCAGCTCATCGCGGACGATGCCGATGACCATCTGGGTGGGGGTGAGGGACTGAAGAACTTCCGTGCCCATCGCCTTTTCCTTGACGTTTTCCATGAGCTGCTTGACGACACGGAAATGGACGTCAGCTTCAAGGAGGGCTACACGGATTTCGCGGAGAGCGGCTTCCATGTTCTCTGCGGTGAGCTTGCCCTCGCCGCGGAGATTTTTAAAAACTCTTTGCAGTTTTTCGGATAGATTTTCGAACATTCAGGCACATAGGGGCACACTGGTGCCTACCGCAGGTTTTCCCTAGTATACATGCGTTTTCGACTACTTTTCAACGAGGCCGTTGAGGCGATCACGCGTAAAAGAGATTATTTTTCGGGCCAGCGATGGGACAAGCTAAAATGTTGATATAGCAGGACCATGCAAGCGTACCGTTAATCAGCCGCCTTTGTTCCCAATGGCAGGAGACAGGGCCTGCGGTGAAGCCGGATGGTTCAATGAAGCCGCATGAGAGAGACGTTACTCCTACTATTACTAACGGGCGCGGTACAGGCCGCAATTCAGAATGTAAGTGCCGTTGAATTTACGGCAACACAGGCGATTTTGAAGTATCAGGCACCGGACAGCTCCGCGTGCACGGTCGAGGTGAGTGAGAACGCAAACTTCCAGCCGCTGGTGAACGATGTGGATCCGGTGAAATTCGCGTTGGCATCGACCGATCTTCGCGAGGGCAATGTAGAGGCGGGCGGCGAACGGTCGTTCGTAATCGGAAAACGGGCGGCAGAGGTGGCACTCGATGGTGGGAGGTATTCGCGTGCGTTGCAGGCGAATACGCGCCATTACTTCCGGATCACCTGCCCAGGACCGGGAAATGTGGCGACCGGATCGTTTAAGACGATGAACATTCAGTTCGGCAACAACTATCTTGAAGCGGAACCGGGAGACCGGAAGCGGCCGGGCGAGATGGCGCAACCGCACATCGGGTTGAGTAACAGGACTGAACAGGTGATTGATCCGCTGACCGGGCTTCTGCTAAAACGCTTAAGCTCAGGCAACGACACGACGATTCCGATCAACGGGATGCCCTGGCAGACGGCGCGCAGTTCGGCTTGGCAGGGGCTGAGCAATATATTCGCGCAGGATGGGCAATCGGCGAGTATCTCCGCGAGCACCGCCCCGCTGTTTCTTGCACTGAAGACGGGTGTGGGGGGTGCCGCCTACACCGGCGGGATGACTTCTTATGCCGCGCCTTATGCCGGCATTCTCATGATGGGTTATGGATACTACCAAGCCCATCTGGTGGCTTCGATCAATTCAGGGGGTACGGCGCCCATAGACCCCGAAGACGCGAAAATTGTTGCTTGCCGGACTGTTGATGGAGTGAACTGCATGGCAACTTCAGACACCTACGAAGCTACCTTACATCCGGCGGCCGCGGATATCGCTTTCGGTACAAAGAACCCCGGGGACCTGTGGCAGAAGACGGGCAATGGCGCACCGAACTGGACACAGGAAGGTACGCGAGCGGGGACCGTGACTTGCGACGGCAGCCCTACGGTGAACCGGACCGGAGGAGAATTTTTTGGACCGCACTGGGTGACCGGAAGCACGATCAATATCAACGGAACCGATTACAGTGTCTCGAACGTGGTGCATAGTTCACGACTGACGCTAACTTCGAACTGCCCGAACTCAAGCGGAGCGGGGGTTCCGTACCTGGCGACCAATTTCGGGATTCTGGTACGGAAGAAGACGGCGAGCAGCGACCGTGTTTCGATCGATTACGGTTATGTGAATTATGAGCTAGATTTCTTCAATAACTTTACCGTAGGCACCAGCAACTTATGCAGTCTGCAGACCGTGGCCGGACCGACAGGTAATCAGGGATTTAACTGCTTCGTTCCAAATGGAAACCTGTATTGGGTGGACGCCGAAAGCGGTGAGGCGCACATCTGGGGAAACTTCAACAACGTATCCCCAGGTGGGATATGCGGGTTCGATACGGGCCATGTCTTCGACTTAGTGGACCCAGACAAGTTTTACTGCGGAAACACGGGTCCGCTTTATGCGCTGAAGTATTACGGGAATCATTCAGAACCGGCTAGCGGATTGTTTCTTTACGCGGGTTTGCCGATGTGTAATACGGCCTCGCCGAATGCCTCGCCTTATACGAACCAGCAGCCCTGCATGGTGACGACACTGGTGACTCCGGGAACAAATCTAGCGGCGTTGGCAGCGGCTTTCACTACTAACCCCGCGTATGCTCCGGCATTCGATCCCGCGAAGTTTCCGTCACCTTCTGGGCTGGAGGTGGAACCTGGGGGAAGTATCGTAATCAATTACACGCAGAGCGGGCAATTCACGCTCGGTTGGGTGATTGTTTACAACCCCAACGCCACTTCGAATTCAGAAGGCGGAACCATGACCGGCGCGGCGGGAAACCATGGCTGCTTGGGTGGAGGAGCTCCGGGATGCATGATTGCGGCGATGCCGAGTTGGGCGAGGCCGGGATGCCGATGGTG
>JAYTGM010000482.1:0-9618 GCA_043733425.1 Terriglobia bacterium | reverse complement strand
CCACTGGACCGAAATGAAAGGCAACGGGCTGCCTGAGGGTGCCTGGGGCCGCTCTGGGGTGGCCGCCGCACGCAATTCGCCGCGCGTGTACCTGGTTGTGGAGGCGAAAGACGGAGGCCTGTTCCGCTCTGACGATCGCGGGAACACTTGGATGCGAGTGAGCACCGACTCGCGGCTTACCAGCCGCGCCTGGTATTTCAGCGGCGTAACGGTTGACCCGAATAATCCCGATGCCGTCTATCTGCCGAACGTGGGATTGAACCGTTCGATGGATGGGGGAAAGACGTTCAAGGTGATCAAGGGCGCCCCTGGCGGGGATGACTACCACTATCTCTGGATTGACCCGGCTAACTCCGCGCGGATGATTCTGGCGACCGATCAAGGCACCGTGGTGAGCCTGGACAGCGGTGCGACCTGGTCAACCTGGTACAACCAGCCCACGGCGCAGATGTACCACGTGGCGGTGGACAACGTTTTTCCGTATAACGTTTATGGAGCGCAACAGGATAGCGGCACCGTGATGCTGCCTTCGCGCACGAACCATGGCAACATCAGCGATCGCGATCTGGGCTCGGTGGGCGGCGCGGAAAGCGGCTATATTGCACCGGACCCGCGGGACCCGAACATCCTCTATGTGGGAAATACTTATGGCAGCCTGACGCGGTTCGACAAGCGCACGGCGCAGGGCCAGAATGTAAGCCCGGCGGCTATGCCCGCGGGATTAGCCGGCAGCATTGCAGACCGCAAGTATCGTTTTCCGTGGACCTCGCCGGTGGTGTCCTCGCCCACCGAACCCGGCGTCCTGTATTTTGGCGCGCAAGTGTTGCTCGAAACACGCGATGGCGGCTTGAATTGGCGCGAGATCAGTCCGGATTTGACCGGCGACACGCGTGCGGGCCAGCCAAACCCGAAAGGACTTGTGCCCACTCCTGAGACGGCGAAAGTGCAGGGCTATGGGGTGATCTACACCGTTGTCCCTTCGCCTATCGCGCAAGGCCAAATCTGGGCGGGGAGCGACACAGGGCTGATTCATCTGACGCGCGACGGCGGCAAGACCTGGGCCAACGTGACCCCGCCCGGAATTCCAGATTGGAGCAAAGTTACGCAGATAGAGGCGTCACATTTTGTGGCGGGTGAAGCATGGGCTGCGGTTGACCGTCACCGGAGGGATGATTACCGGCCCTGGATTTATCGCACGCGCGACTTCGGCAAGACCTGGCAGAAAATTACGGGCGGCATGGAAGAACCTGCATTTCTGAACTGCATCCGCGAAGACCCGGCGAAGCGAGGTCTGCTTTATTCGGCAACCGAGACGGGCATGTACGTGTCGTTTGACGCGGGCGACCATTGGCAAAGCCTGCAATTGAACCTGCCGCCTGTTTCCGTGCGCGATGTAGTGGTGCATGGCGATGATCTGGTAATTGCGACGCACGGCCGCGGGTTCTGGATACTGGACGCGATGAGCGCGCTACGCCAGATCGACGCGAAGATCGCGAGTGCCAACACGTTGCTCTACCGGCCCGGCCCCGCGGTTCGGATGTCGAGCGAAGGGTTTCAAGGAACGCCCTTGCCCGTCGAGGTACCGAAAGCAAAGAACGGGCCTGAAGGCGTAGCGCTGGATTTTTATCTGAACAACGCCACCACGGACGAGGTGACCCTAGAGGTGCTCACAAATTCGGGTGAACTGATTCGCAGGTACTCCACGCGGGACACCGCGCCCGCGCTGCCGGCGAATGCGCCGCTCGCGGACGATTGGCTGGTGCCGCAACCCGTGCTGCGGGCAAAGGCGGGGATGAATCGCTTCGTGTGGGATTTACGTTATGCAGCACCTTTAATCCCCCGCGGTGGCGGAGACCCTTCTGCTCTGCTAGGGCCGCAGGTGCTGCCAGGTACTTACAAGGTAAGACTCACGGCAGCCGGCAAGCAATACACTCAGCCGGTGATGGTCACCATGGACCCACGGGTGCAAGCAACTCCAGACGATTTGGCAAAACAGTTCGCGCTAGCCAAACAGGCGCTTGACTTGATGCCCAAGGCGCAGGGTAAACCTTCGCTAATGAAGCTTGCGGCCGTATTAAGCGTAACGGGAAGCGCGGACCGCACTCCGCCCGCCACCGCTTATGCGCTTTACAACGAAGCCGTCAAAGAGCTGGGGCAGTAACCCGCTTAAAACACGTAGCCGACGTGTGCGGCGACTGTGCGCGGTTGCAGAAAGTGGGTACCGCTGAAAGTGGAAAGGAAATTATAGAGCGCCACTTTATCAGTCAGGTTGGCCACCGTTACGGAAGCCACAATGCGGCGCGGGCTTTCGGAGTGGAACAGATTATCAGTGCCTACGGCGATGTTGAAAATGTTGCGGGGCTTTACGCGGGCCGGGTTGTGATCGGCATTGGCAACAGAGGGCGCGGGGAGGTTCAGCAGCTTTGATTTCACAGGGCCGCTGCAATTGCTGAAGCCTTCGCTGAAGCCGGCGAAAACGCCACCGCAGGAAAGACCAATGGTGGCCTGCTGCGCGGGGCTGAGTGACAGAGCAACGTCAGTATTTGGGACGCCGCTCACTACCAGACCGCTGTCATAGCGCCAGATTACCGACACATACTCGGCATTTTTCGGGCGCTGATACCGGAAGTTTGCGTTCGATTGAAAGGCTTGGTCATGATCGATGCGGAACACGCCGGTACCCAGATTGTTTGGTAGTACGCCCCCATTTTGCGGCGGGAAATAGCGGGCGCGCGTGTGGCCGAAGCTGTAGTACGCCTGAAAGCCGTGGATGTTGGTGGTGCTCACGCGACCGGTCACTCCATCGAGTTTCGAGTTGTGCCACGCGATGGGGAACGTGATGGTCGTGTTCAACAGAATGCTGAAATCGTAGGCGTTGTGAGTGTACTTCCAGAAGTAATCCGCATCCACCAGCAGATATTTACCGATGGCCTGCTGGAAGCCGGTGTTGAACTGGTTGCGCTGGCCCGGACGAATAGTTGCCGTGCCTGCCGCGCCGAAAACGTTTTCAGCCAAGCCGCCGTTGCCGGTCGCACTGGAGAGAATCAGATTTTCGTTGAACGGAGTTTCAAAGGTCCGTGCATACGCGGCGCGCAGAACAGTTCCTGTGCGTTTGACGTTGTAAGCGACACCCGCCCGCGGTTCGATGCCGTTAGCAGATGCAAGCCCGTGATACACATCGCCTCGCAGACCAACGTTTAGCTGCAGATTGCCGAACTTGATGGAGTCCTGAACATAGGCGGCGAACTGATTGATGTTTGCAGTTCCATGGAAGCGGAACAGGCTTCCTCCACGCGTGAGATCGTAAGGCAGAAGCCCGGGCAGAAACGCAGGGTTCAGAGTATTCGGGTCGAGCGTGGGCGGGTTATATTCCGGGTCCGTAACACCGAAGCCGAAATTCTCGCGCAGGCGGGTTTGTTTGGTATCTATGCCAATTTTCAGCGAATGCCTGCCTGAAACAATAGAAAGATCCGCGCGGGTTCCGTAGTTCAGTAATTGCCGGTTCTGAGAACTGGTGAAGGGGGTATCGGCAAAGGGGTTGTTGCTGGCGTAAAAGATGAACTGATCTTTGCGGATATACGGGTTCACGGTCAAAAGAATCTGCCCATTGAACGTGTGCTGATAACCGGGTGCAACATTCCACGTCATGACACGCTGCCGTTGATCCTGCCCCAACTGGTCATAACTGTTCGGAATTTGAATCCAGTTACGGGCGGCGAACAGGTTGAGATGCAATGCATCTTTGCCGGTGGGTTGGTAATCCAAGTGGTCGAAAATTGTTTGGTTGTTGCCTTTGTCATGAAAGGACGTAAATTCGGGTGAATCTAAAAAGCGCCCGCTTCGGCTTCCATCGAGCGAAATAAAATTGCCATACTTCGCGTTGCCGGAGCCATAGGAGAGACCGCCGGTTACGGTACCGAAGGTGCCATAAGTCGCATCGATGCTGCCGAAGGGCTTCGCGCCCAGCCCGGAACGAGTCGTGATCTGCGCCACAAGACTGGTCTTGTCACCGAACTCAGCGTTCGGAGTGCCGGTGGTCAGCTCCATGCTTTGGATGGCACTGGTGGGAAGCTGCGTTGAAAACACTTTGCTCTGTTGATCGCTGATGGGCTGGCCATCCAGGACAAAGGAAACCTCGCCATGATCGCCTACCGGGTGAAAGAAGCCATTCGCATCGGCTACCACGCCACCGGTTGTGTAGGTGATGGCATCGCTCAAGCCGGCCCCGGGGTTCGAACTTGGGAGCTTTGAAATGAGATTGCGATCCACATCCACATGCGCCGTAGGATCGTTTTCCAGAACGTCCGCCCCCGCGGCCTCAACGGTCACCTCTGTGGTGGAGCCAGCGAGCGTTAGAACCGCGGTGATTTGCTGCGGCACAGCATTACGGATCGACACATCAGATGTATAGGAACTGAAGCCCGGAGCCGCTACTTCGAGATGATATGAATTTGGGGGGATGTTGCCGAGGCGGAAGCTTCCATCGGAAGCCGAAACTGCTTGCTGCCTATAGCCGCTAATCGGATTTGAGAGCGTTACCTGCGCGCCGCTGATGGAGGAATTACTTGGATCGCGAACAACACCTTGTACCGTTCCGGCGTTTCCCAGCGACTGCCCGTAAAGGCTCAAACACGCACACACAAAACACACTAAACTTTGGGCTACACTTCTCATTCTGAACTCCTGCTGAAGATGGGACTGCTATTTGCAGTATGGCCCGCCATCTGCGACAGGAGGAAAGGAAAACTCCTGAGCGGGATGGCTCAGGCGCGAGCGGGCGAAATTTAACCGTGAGCGGACATCACCCCAATGCGCATATTGATTGCCGATGACGAGCCGATTGCCCGCAGCATTCTGCGGGAGGAGATTGCTTCGGTGGCAGGACTGGAACTTGTGGGCGAGGCGGAGAACGGATTGAGCGCCTTGGCGATGATCAGATCGCTGATGCCGGATTTGGTTTTTCTCGATCTGGAAATGCCGGTGATGGGTGGTTTTGAGGCGATTGCGAATCTGACGGCCCTGCCTCAGCCCTCCATCGTGATTGTGACGGCCTATAACGAGCATGCAATCCGCGCTTTTGAAGCGGGCGCGATCGATTACCTTCTGAAACCGGTGAGCCGGGAGCGCCTGATTAAATCTATCGATCGCGCGTCTCGTCTGCGGCGGCAACCTCTGGAGGCGGCAGAACAAGCCAAGCGCCTAGTGGCAGTGGCTGAGACGTCTATCGGCACAGCACCCGGCAAAATTGTGGGCCGAGTGGGTGAGGAGTATTTTCTGCTGGATGCGGCTGAGGTGCTGGCATTTTTAGCCGAAGAGGATGAAGTCTGGGTAGTGACCGCAAAGCGGCGCTACCAAGCCACTCACTCACTTCGGGCGATTGAGGACCGCACGCGGCAACTGGCTTTCCAGCGCGTGCACCGAAATGCGATTGTGAATGTCAATCATGTCCGCAAGATGAGTGCCCTCAGCAGCCAGCGATGGCTGCTCACGCTAAGCAACGGCGTGGAACTCACGGTCAGCAAGCGGCAGGCGCAAACGGTTCGCGCGATTTTGAATGGGTGGGGAGCTTGACCATATTCAGCCAGCCTGCGCCATGCGAGCACGCGGAATGCGGAATTCCACGCGCGTTCCATCCGGGCCGGTCTGGAAGTGCACAGCCGCTTCGGCACCATAGCAAAGCTCCAGCCTGCGCGTCACGTTAGCTAAGCCTACACCGGTACCGGGGCTGCTCTCCGGCTGCGCGCCTCCGCCGCTATCTTCCACGATTACGGTAACGGCGTCTACCGCAGCCCTTACCTGAAGACGAAGCCAGCCGGCTTCCGGCTTCGCGGAGATGCCGTGCTTAACCGCATTTTCCACCAGCGGCTGGATGGAAAGAATGGGGATGGGCAGCATGAGTGCCGCGTCATCCACATCGATTTCGGTGCGCAGGCGCGGCCCTAGCCGCAGCGCTTCAATTTCCAGATAGGCGCGCACAATTTGTAACTCCTCGCCCAGGGGAATGAAGGTCTTCTCCGATTGCAGGAAGTAACGGAAGATATCGGCCAGGTTAAGAACGGTGCGGCGCGCGCCAGCGGCTTCGCGCGGAATAATTCCGTAAAGGGTGTTCAGCGCGTTGAAAAGAAAGTGCGGATTGATCTGGGATTGCAAGGCGCGCAGTTCAGCCTGCGATACCAGGCGCTGTACTTCAGAGCTTCGCAACCGTTCCACTTGTTCAGAGATCGCGGAAGCCATGCGGCTGAGGAAGCGCAGATCTTCGCTAAGGTAGCGCCGGCCGCCCTGCCTGCGGCCCAGAAGAATGTAGCGTGCGTCACCTTGCGAAAGCCGCAAGGGCACAATGGCCTCTGCCCAACGCAATGCCGGGCTGCCGCGGAAGGCGGCGCTTTCTGCCACCGGTAAGGGAAAGAGCGGACCTGAGGCGCGCACTTCCGCGGGCACCTCTGCCGCTTGAGCAATCTCTGCGCGGGACGCTCGCAGGAATTCGCCGATACGGGCGGCGGCCCAGGTCATGTATTCCCGCTCCGTTGTCAATTCCGGGGGGCGTGCCCGGATGGCTTCGAGCGACTTTTCCAAATCCGGCCTGCGGAAGACAACGTTCGTAAGAAGCTTCTGGACGCGGTTGCGCAAGAGCGCGAAGCCGATCAACAAGACGCACACGGCAACCAGCAGCAAAGCCTGTTGCAGGGGATTGCGCTCCAGATTGGGCTGGCTTAACAGGCTGAGTTGGAAACCGGCACGCACCGCGGCGAATGTGAGTAAGCCAGCCAGCAGCACGTTCGCCAGAAAGCGAATGAAGGCATCGAGCAAGACAAAACGGTAATCCTGCAGCAGTACGAAGAGGGCAAGCGGAATGCCCGCGTGGTGAATTGCCAGTTCACTGGACCACTTGCCGTTGGCTGCGGTGGAACCGAAATGAACGAAGGAGATAGCGAACAAAAACAGGCACATGGAGCCCGCAATGCGGGATGCATTGCCGCGCGCTCCTGGCCCGCGCCGCAGCGCCAGTACGATTACTGCGATTGTGGTGAGAACGCCAAACCCGACTGGGATTAAGATGAGCGCGATCCGTTTCGGAGCGCCTGAGGGTTCCTGCAAATTCAAGAGGTGCAGAACCACGGCAACCACTGAAAGTGAATAGCCCGCCAGAACCACTCCCTTTACATGGCTTTCCAGCGCAAGGTGAAGCAGTACGGCGGGTAGCAAACTGAGCACGGCGAAACTGACGGCCACGGCCACCGCGCCCAGCTTCGGCGCCGTGGGCGAGATGGAAAGGGCGGCCAGCGAGATGACGTCCCAAAGAAAAGCCAGCGCCGCGGCGGCGAAGGAGAGCCAGCTTCCGCGCGGAAATCCGGAACCGGCACGGTCCTTGAAAAACAGAATCAGGAATATGCCGAAAATAATCGCGCCTGCTGTATGGCCAACAATGTTGACCAGCAGCGGCTCGTGAATATCGGGCACGCTTTATTGTGGCGCACACGGGCAGGGATTCTTAGTGATAGGCGGAAGCTTTCAGTTCCGCGCGCAGCACTTCACTGAAGGGCTGCAGAGCTAGCGACCCGTTGTAATGCTTGCCATTGACAAAAATTGTGGGCGTACCCTCCACCCCGGCTTCTTCGCCTTGTTGCAGGTCCCGCGTTATTTGAGCCTTTGTCTTGGCGGAATCCATATCGGCCGTGAACTTCGGCATAACGCAGCCAAACTCCTTGGCCCAGGCAAGTATGTTTTCGCGGGTCAATTTGCTGTGGTTGGCGAACATGCGGTCATGCATTTGCCAGAATTTTCCCTGGGCATGGGCGGCGATGGCCGCCTGCGACGCCAGCATGGCATGACCGTGAATGGCGGCTAAGGGAAACTGTTTGTAAACCAGCTTTACGTCATTGGGGAAAGCTTTCTGAATCGCCTCCAGTTCCAGCACGGCTTGAGAACAATAGGGGCATTCGAAATCTGAAAATTCCGCCAGCGTGATTTTCGCCGTTGCCGGCCCCTTGACGGGCGCGCCTTCCAGGGAAAGAGCGACGGCGTCATCAAGAACCGCTTGAGGGCCGGCACCGGATGTCAACATGGCCCGCAATTCCTGAACCGGCTTGCCTTCGTGCACACCTTTCAAGACTTTGGCAACCAACCCCTTACTGACCGTGCATTTGGGGTCTTCCACCCGGCACTGCGCAATTTTCATGGTGCAGCCGCATGTGCAAGATTCTTCGCGAAAGAGTTTCAGAACGGTTTGTTTTTGGTCTGCGGAGAGCCCGTTTAAGTCAACGTTGGGCAAATTCGTGGCTGTAGCCCAACCGGAGTTCTGCCCGGCCATGCGCAAGGCGCAGATCACGGCGTAGATAAAGATGAGAGGAATGGCTCGCATACTGACCTTTTCAATAGAACACGTTGAATCGCTAAATCGCTAAATGCCGGTTCGGCGAGATTAATACTGTGACAAGTAGTACAAATCTACATTAGGTTCGTTATAATTCTGATATTTATCTGGTCATCACACTTGCACAGGGCTTCCTTACTTTTCTTTTTTGCGGTGACTGCAAATGCAGAAATTGTTTCTGGCAACAAAATTCTTCCGGGTGGAGCACCGGCTACAAATGGGGTGATTGCACTTGACGGGAGCCAAAGCCTTGGATCTGGAAGTTCAACTTACCAAGCGAATGTTTTTCCCGGTCTTCATACTTTAAGTTCGAACGCGTCCGCCGGATATGTGGTTTCCTATTCTGTCTGCCTTAGTTGTACCAGCCACCCTGCTTCCAGCTATAAGACTGGCACTACCGTAACAATAGTAGTCCCGATTAATGGGACCGTGGATGTGTTTTGGATGTACTCTCCGAATCCTGGCTTCTTAACCGGTAATAGCGTTTTGCCTGATGGGTCGTCTTTCCTTAGTTCCACGTTGTTGCTGGATTCCACCCAGCAGTTGGCAAACCCGAGTGCATTCGCGGCCTCTTTGCCAGCGGGAACGCACACGGTGTTTTCCAGTCAGCCGGCTGGCTTCACGGTTGCGTACTCGGTTTGCCAGAACTGCCCGCAGCACCTGGCCGCTTCTTATCAGAGCGGCGCGCTGGTTACAGTGACGGTGCCGCCCGGCGGTTACGTGGACGTACGTTTCCAATATACGGCGCTAAGCCCAGCCACTATTACAGTGACTAGTCCCATGCCTAGCCAGACGGTGACAGGAGTCCTGCCTTTGGCGGTGACAGGCGGCGACCTTTCAGAAGCCGCGTCGGTTGAATATTCCATCGGCTCAAACCGCATTGCGCGCATCCCCGCGCAAAGTTCAAATCCAACTTTCGCCACTACCTGGAACTCAGCGCTGGCCTCCGATGGCACAAGCCAGATTGAAGTGACGGCGCGCGATTATCTGGATAACATCATCTATCAAGACTTCCGCTCTATTGTGCTGAGCAACTATGGCAATGCGGCTTCCGCGCCGCTGCCGGGCGTGCTTACGGGAACGGTTCCCATTACTTTGAACGCGTTCGATCAAACTCATTTTCCCTCTTACTGGCAAGTGTTTGTGGATGGGGAAATCGGCCCGAATCCTTACGGGCTGCTATTTTCCGATCAGGACGCGGTTCATCAAAATTCGCGCGCTACGGTTCTGGACACTACCGCTTACCC
>JAYTGM010000481.1:0-3573 GCA_043733425.1 Terriglobia bacterium | reverse complement strand
TCTGCCCGGGCGTGTAGCGTAAGCCGCTCACGCAGGCGGAACTCCCGGCTTACCGACACATCCACATTGAAGAATCCAGGGCCACGCAAGCTGTTATGGCCCGCGTTCCCATAAGTTCCAGTGGGGTTCGGCGTGAACAAATTTGGATTCACGTATTGGTATAGCTTGCCATGATCGGACCCTGTATAAGCAGTGGTCGAGATTACATGAGGACGATCATTACCAACGCCTGTTAACGAATTGTCTTTGCCCGTGACCGGGTTCACCGGAAGGCCGCTCTGATACCGCACCAGCGGAGCAACATTCCAGTGGCTCAGCAGATTGGCAAAAACTCTACCGCCATTAAACCGGCTTACGTACACCCCGCTGAAATTAAACAGATGAGGCGCGTCATAGCTGCATGGGCCGTAGTCCCCGCGTACGTTGGAAGGGTCCTGGACCACGCCCCCTCCCAAGGAAGTGACGGGTGCGATACCAAGACACTTCGACCAGGTGTAGTTGGCGAGAATCGTGTAATTTTGTGCAAAGCGGTGTTCGACCGACGCAAGCAGACCGTTATAGTTTGCGCTGATCCCATCATCTGCAACGACGAGGCTCGAATAATATTGGCCTGCCGCCGGATTTGCAAGCGACAACACACGCCTCGATTGGGTGTTACCTGTGCTTGAACAGGGCTTTCCGGCGCAGTTACCTGGAATATAGACTGCGGGATTTGTTTCATTTCCAATCCATAAGTGGGAAGTCTTATTGCCCAGATAAGTAAGCGAGGCAACCCAATTTTCGGCAAAGCGATGCTGGACGCTGGCGTTCCATTGCACAACATTCGGAGGTTTGATGTTCGGCGGCAAAAAAACTTCGGCGTTTGCCCGTGGGAACGCGATGTTTTTGCCTGGAGGAGGTAGCGGGAACGGATTGCCTCCGGGGACGCTGCCCCAGGGGTTGCTGAATTGGTACGGTCCGTTGGTGTTCGTCACCTGTGGACCGAATGGAGGATTTTGAGCAACCATTCGATAAGGGACAAACGTGGCCACTGAATCGTACAGAAGGCCGCCCCCGACGCGCAGTGTTGTCTTGCCGTTCCCGTCGGGATTGTAGACCAGGCCCAGGCGAGGAGAAAAGTTAGCGAGTCTCTTACTTGTGAAAGCATTGGAAATTCCCGGGTCGCCATAGAAGAGAGATCCCGGGGGCGCGTTCACATACACCTGGCTTACTTTGCCGGCATCGAAGGCCGCGCGGGAGAATGTGCTGCCCCGGTTAAAGTGATCGTATTCCGGGAACATCGGTTCCCAACGCAAGCCGAAGTTGACAACCATTCTCGGCGTCATATGGAATGTGTCTTGCGCGTATAACCCCACCACAGTTTGCCTCAAATCGTTTAACTGCGGACCACTCTGGCTAAAAGAACTCAGCTTACCCAGCAAAAAGTCCAACAGTGAATCATTGCTGTACTGGCCGGAGAAGTTGAACACACCATTATCTTGGTAGTGATTGTTCTGAGTATCGCGAGTTCTAATCAGGTCGACGCCAAAAGCGATCTGATGCTTGCCGCGCACCAGATCCACATCGTCGGCTTCCTGGAAGCTGGTGATATTGAAGCTGCCGAGAGCGCAGGTCCCGCAGCCCACGTTAAAACCGCCGTTGCCGACTGACACCTGCAAAAAGTCCTTGGTCCCTTGATACAGATTGGAGACTCCCAGTGCGGCGGCGCTTACCCCGCCCGCATTCGGGCCGCGGTCGTCACGCCTGCGTCCCACGGTGGCATGAAAAGAATTAATAGTGGAGGGGTTGATGGTGAAGGTGTGGCCTAGAACGAAGGTCTGAGCGCGCTCTTGATTGCCGGATACGGAGGTGACCAGGATATCGTGAGGATCGAAGAATGCTGACAGGCCGTAGCCGTCGAGAAAGTAACGACCATAGAGCGACTGGCGTGAATTAATGATCCAATCGACGCGAGCCACATACTGAGACTCATTGGATTGAACCGGTATACCGTAAGAAGCCTTGCCGCAAGGGTCTGCCGTGGCAGGCAGGTACTTGGCAAGAGCGAGAGACACGGGGTCGAAGCGGCTTGGGCTGATCTGCTGGTTTGGCAGAGGAAGGTTTGTGGTGGGATCGATAATCACGCGAGCCACGCCTTTCGATTGGCAGCCTGGGCCATCGAGCGCGCTGAAGTCGCCACGCAGGGCTGCCGTGGTGGGGACAAATGCATTGCTCGATGAGGGGTCCTGGCGGATATTGGATTGCTGAAATCCACCAAAAAAGAAAAGCGTATCGCGAATGATTTTGCCGCCGAACGTGCCCCCGAACTGATTCCGCTTCAAGCTATCCTGCCGAGGAGCGAAATAGTTGATTGCGTTCACTTTCCCGTTCCGGATGAACTCAAATAGCGAGCCGTGCCACAAGTTTGTTCCGGACTTGGTGACCGCATTCACCACGCCGCCCGGGTGCAAACCGTTGCGGGCCGGCAGAGTGCTGGTCTCCACGCTAAATTCTTGAAGTGCGTCGGGAAAGGGAAATGGCATGTTGACGTTAGTGAAGCTGTCGTTGTTATCTCCGCCATCAAGAAGATAGTTCGTTTCGTTCCCGGCACTTCCAGCGATGGAAATGGATTGTGAACTGAAGAAGCTCTTGCTTCCCGTGTTGGTCCCATCGCTATGGTTAACGGCCGCTCCTGAAATGGTAATCAACTGAGTGGCATCGCGGCCGTTCAAGGGCAGCTCGACAATGCGCTGTTGATCGACGACTTGTGAAATGGTGTTTTGCTGGGTTTGCAGCATTGCGGCATTGGCCTGCACCTCCACCCGCTCCGAAACAGAGCCCACCTTCATGTTGAAATTGATTTGGACCTGGTCCCCTACTCTCAGCAGAATGCCGCTCTGCACGTAAGTCTGAAAGCCGGATGACGTGGCCTCTAGCGTATAGGCGCCGATGGGCAGACTCTGTATCGTATATGACCCTTCCGCATTGCTGACTGCCGTGTAGGAGGCTCCGGTCTCCACGCCTGTCATCATGATCTGGATACCCGCCATCTGGGCGCCCTGTTCATCCGCAACACGGCCCGTTACGGAAGCGATAGACACCGCTTGGGCCTGCAAGCCCGTAGCGGTCCCAAGGAATATCAGCGTTATTAATAAACTGCCACTCAGAATTTGAGCCAACTTCGTGGTCGACATCGCAAGGCCTCCGGGTGTTCCCACCTGGGATTAGATTGTATATCGAGCCGCGTTGCGCGTCTTGTGCCTAGGCGCTCTGGGCAACGAAGTACGGCTGATTTGTTTCCTCTCGGTTGAATCCCTGATAGAGCCATGCCTTTGGTGGAGCTTGTTTGATTTCAAAATAGTACTCAAGCGGATATTGCGACTGTGTTTACTCAGCCGGGATTGTAGCTCTGAATCCTTGATCGGTCAAAGCCATGTCCGCCGTGCGGTACCGTTCAGCTTGCGTGACGTGGCGATAGTCAAGGCGCGCTTTTGTGGCCCAAGCTGCCTGTGCCACCGTAAGTTCCTGCACGACTGGATGCCCGCAACGGAAGCTTAGCATTTCCATTTTCGGCGACGCGTCCACTAAATTAGG
>JAYTGM010000480.1:0-3584 GCA_043733425.1 Terriglobia bacterium | reverse complement strand
GCCGGGCCGGCGATTGGAGCGTGAAGCGGTCTTCCACCGAGCCCTCTGGATGGGCTTTTGAGTTTCGCAACGATCATTACCCGGATATCGACGACACCGCCATGGTGTTGCTCAGTTTTTGCCATGCCCGCGCCACGAACCAGCCGGCACAGCGCGCCTGTGAAAAGCGCGCCATTAACTGGCTGCTGGCCATGCAATCCCGTGATGGCGGGTGGGCCGCTTTCGATGTCGATAACAATTGGGAAATCCTGAGTTACGTGCCCTTCGCGGATCACAATGCCATGCTCGATCCGACGTGCGCCGACATTACCGGCCGCGTGCTGGAAGCGCTGGGCGCAAACGGAATGTCGCTCAAAGATGCGCCCGTCCAGCGCGGCGTCGATTACCTGATCCGCACGCAAACCGCCGACGGCAGTTGGTACGGCCGCTGGGGTGTCGCCTATATCTATGGCACCTGTTTCGCCCTCCGCGGATTGCAGGCAGCTGGCGAAGACGAACATGAACCGCACATCCAGCGCGCCAATGAATGGATTCGCTCCATTCAACATGCCGATGGCGGCTGGGGCGAAAGCTGCGCCAGTTACGACAACGGCATCTATACCGATGCCAAATCCACGCCCTCCCAAACGGCGTGGGCAATTCTGGGGCTGATCGCGGGCGGGGATACCAACAGCTCCAGCCTGCAGCACGGCATTGAGTATCTGGTCAGAACGCAAACCTCTGACGGCCAGTGGCCGGAAGCACTCGCGACAGGCACCGGCTTTCCCAAGGTGTTCTATCTGAACTATCACATGTACCGGCTCTATTTTCCCCTGCTCGCGCTGGCTGCCTACCAAAAGACTCGCCAGGGGCGTTAGGCGGTGAAGCCTGTTCTGGTTACGGGTGCGTCAGGTTTCCTGGGCCACCATGTCGCGCGCCAGTTGCTTGATCAGGGCCGTTCCGTACGGGCACTGGTGCGTTCCGCCAGTCACCTGCGCGAGCTCGAAGGCGCCCAAGTAGTGACCGGTGACCTGCGGGATGCCCCTTCTTTAGCGCGGGCCGCCGCCGGTTGCGATGTTGTCTATCACGTGGCGGCGGATTACCGCCTTTGGGCGAAAGATCCGAATGAGCTCTACTTGAGCAATGTTGAGGGTACGAAAAATCTGATTACGGCAGCCAGGCAAGCCGGTGCCAGCCGCATGGTTTACACCAGTACTGTCGGCTGCATTGAGCCTCCTGATGAGACCCGGCCCGTCACAGTTGAGCAAATGTCGGGAGCTTACAAGAAATCCAAATTTCTGGCCGAGCAAGCAGCGCTTGCTGAGCGTGAGCTTCCGATTGTGATCCTGAATCCCACGGCCCCCGTAGGTGACTTTGATGCCAAGCCCACCGCGACCGGCGCCATCATTCTCGACTTTTTGAAAGGCAAGATGCCGGCGTTTATCGATACAGGTTTGAATCTGGTGGATGTGCGCGATGTGGCGGCGGGGCACTTGCTCGCCGAGCAGCAAGGGCGCCCGGGAGAGCGCTACATTTTAGGCTGCGAAAATTTGACGCTCCAGCAGATTTTGAAACGGCTATCCGCCATTACAGGCAAGCCTGCTCCCACCATCAAGCTTCCCTATTTTGTCGCCTATACCGCTGGCGTAGTCACCACGGCTTGGGCGCGCGTTTCCGGAAAGCCGCCCCGCGCGCCTCTCGATGCCGTCAAAATGGCAAGAAAAAAGATGTGGGTATCGCACACAAAAGCGGAGCGCGAATTAGGCTACCGGCCCGGCCCCGTGGATGCCGCGCTTACGCGCGCCGTCAAATGGTTTGAGGCGAATGGCTACTGCTGACATTCTTTTCCTGGCTGCGGAACCGCGTGAGTTCACGGGAACGCTGAAGTTTTGGCAGGATGTGCGTCCCCTGAATCTTCCGGTGCACTGGGCGCGCTCGGGCCTGCGAAAGGGGCGGCCGGTTATCGCTGTCGCCAATGGTGCCGGCTGGGAGCGCGCGCGTCTGGCCGCGGAATCTGCCGCGTCTGAACGGCTGTGCAATATCGGGTTCTGCGGGGCGCTTGATCCCACGCTGAAGATCGCTGATATCGTTGTTTCCAGCAGCCACATGTCCGTCAAAAGCAGCCGGCCTTATGTGAACGGTCCAGTTGCCTCCGTCTCGCAAATCGCTGGTACCGCGCGCGAAAAGCAGCGGCTCCGTTCGGAGGGGTTTATCGCCGTTGAAATGGAAGCAGCAGGTCTGGCGGGCCTTCAGTTCTACTGCATCAAATCCGTCAGTGACCTTGCCGGCGAAACGTTCGCCAATGACTTCAGCGCGGCCATATTGCCCAATGGCAAAATCAGCACGGCCCGCGTGCTTACCTCTGCCCTGGGCGATCCATTGCGCAGATTTCCTGAACTGATTCGTCTGGCGCGCCGCACCGCCGCGGCATCTCAATCTTTAGGAGAGTTTCTCGATGCCTGCCAGTTCTGAAGTTCCAAGCACCATGCGGGCCGCAGTGTACCGTGGCGAAAGTGTCGTCACCGTAGAGGAAGTGGCAACTCCACAAATCGGCGAAGGGGAGCTGCTCATCCGTGTGGAAGCTTGCGGCGTATGCCACACCGATCTCAAAAAAGTGGAGTATAACTTACTGCCTCCGCCGCGCATCTATGGCCATGAGACTGCGGGAGTAGTGGCGCAGGTGGGTTCCGCTGTGAAAGATTATCGCGCCGGCGACCGCGTGATTGTGTTTCACCATATTCCATGCCGCGAATGTTTCTACTGTCAGCGAAAACTTTATGCGCAATGTCCGGTTTATAAAAAGGTGGGCGTAACAGCGGGATTTGAACCCGCGGGCGGCGGTTTTTCCCAATATGTCCGCGTCATGGATTGGATTGTCCGCAATGGAGTGGAACGCATCCCCAGTGGCGTATCGTTTGAGCAAGCCTCATTTGTGGAGCCTCTCAATACCTGTTTGAAAGCAGTACACACGTCCGGTGCCGCACCCGGCGAAGTCGCACTAGTGATAGGCCAGGGACCCATCGGGTTACTCTTCACTATGTTGCTGGCGGATCGCGGTGTACGTGTGATCGCCTCAGATACTATCGCCTCACGCCTTGCGTTATCCCTCCAATGCGGCGCGGAAGCATCGTTCCACCCACGCTCGTCCGACATCGCCTCCGAACTGAAATCCAGAACAGAAGGCCGCGGCGCGGATCTGGTTTTCGTTGCTACCGCGGCAAAAGGCCTGGTGGAGCAAGCCGTCGCTGTATCCCGGCCCGGCGCGAAAATCTGCCTGTTTGCACAAACATCCGACAAAGAACGCATCGAACTCTCTGGCGCTTCGGTATGCGTCGGCGAGCGCACACTCTTCGGCTCCTACAGCGCTTCAGTCGATCTTCAGAAGGAATCGGCCGCGCTGGTTTTCGGCAACAGGCTTCCTATCGCACGGCTCATCTCGCACCGCATGCCGCTGGCGCGGATCAATGAAGCTTTCCACTTGGCCACGCATCCTACCGGAGAGTCGCTCAAAGTGATTGTCGAATGCAACAAATGATGATGGCGGCGGTGCTTCGCGGTAAGGAGCATGTCGAAATCGAACAGGTGCCCGTGCCGGAGTTGTCTCC
>JAYTGM010000479.1:0-9661 GCA_043733425.1 Terriglobia bacterium | reverse complement strand
GTTGGGAAAACGATAACGCCCGCAACGAGCAAACCGAAAACCGAGATGATCACGGACGCGACCCGGCTCAGGAGCCTTGCCAGACCGATGTCCAACCTTGTGCGCTCACCTGCGGCGACAATGATGCGGCTAATCAACCGGCCGACAAAAGCCAGAATGAGGAAGACCACCAGACCGATCACCATCAAGGGTATTTGGGCAATAAATCCCACCCCAAGACTATGAAGAGAGTCGAGCAGGACACTGATACCGAGCTTGTTGTTTTGATTCACTTTAGGTTTAGTTACGGAGTACCGTTGGCGAACTGATATTCGCCGGCTTCGATGGTTAAATTCGTAGGCCCGACAAACCTGACCCAAGCGGAAGATGTGGTTTTCGTGGCCAACCAGAAGTTCTTGAAATTTCCAAAATCCTGTTCAATCGCCGCTTCGCTTACCCAAAACGACAGGCGATTTGACGTAGTCCCTTCAACTCGGGTGACCGCCCCGCCGTTGGCTAGCACGAAGGCATACCCGTTGAGCAAGTATTTGCCCTTCGTCCTCGGCGTAATCCGCAGCTTCAATTTATTCTGCTCTCTTGAAGCTAGTTGGAACGTGTAGTGATCCGATGTGATGCTTCCAGGCTCTTGTTCCAGGCGGCTGTTCTGCTCCTCTTTTTTCATCACTTCCATCAGCGCCCAAAGCGTAAATCCTGAGGCGTTTTGATTACTCCGTACTTCGAACCGCTTACCTGTTTTGGGATTGTAGGTCCATAACACTTCCAAAATAGCGGGAGTTTTCAGCTTCGACGTTTTTACGGTATAGCGTTTTATCACTCGATAGGGTGGAAGAAGACGTTTCTGAGAACGCCTCGCGGCTTCCATTTCCAAAACCGCTTTGCTGACCAAGCTTACTGGATCGGGAGGAGGTGGTTTCCTTTGCGGTGAAAGCGCTAACACCAATACGGAGACGCTCAACACGGACAGGGGTGATGCCACAGTTTTAGGGTATCTCGCAAAGTGTTGACATTTCCTGTTTCGGGAAAGGGAAAATCGGCCTACTGCCGAATAAGCCCATTTCTCGTATATCCACCCGAGGGTGCCGTGGGAGCCAAGCCGCTAGCCTGAAATCATGGGCACAGTCCCCAACCAGGAAATTCATGAACTCAATTGTTTTAGGACGGACAATTTGCATCGGGCTAATTTGTTGCGGAGCGGTTTTTGTTGAGAGCTGCGCAAAAAAAGTTGCAATTGCAAGGCCAGCACCAGCACCAACCACCACGGCATCCTCGCCGGTAAGGCAGGAAGCTACACTTAAACCCGCCGAACCCGCAATAAGAGCGGCCTCCGTAAAGGCAACCCCGGGTCCGAACCAATCCACAAGAGAACGCATCCAGGCGCTGCTTGATCGTATTCAAGATGCCTACTTCGATTACAACGCGGACACGATTCGAAAAGACGCTCAATCCACGCTCTATGCTGATTCCGTGGAGCTCTCGAAAATCCTTCGTCAGTACCCCGATTACAAGCTCACTATCGAAGGCTTCTGCGATGAGCGCGGCTCGGAGGAATATAACCTGGCGCTAGGGGACACGCGCGCAAGAAATGCGAAGAAATATCTAGTCGACTGCGGCGTATCCGGGGGGCAGATCAAGACACTCAGCTTCGGAAATGAACGGCAAATTTGCGCCGACCACACAGAGGCGTGCTGGCAGAAGAACCGAAGAGTTCACATAACGCAAGGATAAGGAGAACCAATGAAACGACGAAACTTAGCTTTTTACTCGACCGGTCTTTTGTTTGCGTCTGCACTACCGCTTTCTGTTTGGGCTGATGTCGGCACTTCGTCCATTTCCGGTACCTGGCAGGCAGGAGATAAATCCACGGAGTTGGTGGTGGAACAGACAGGCGATAACGTTCACATGACAGAACAAAGCGGCGGTAAGACCCTTTTTGACTACACGTGTAAATCAAACGGCAGGGATTGCAATTTCAAGGAGGAAGGCAAAAAAGCGACCGTTTCCGTTTACTTTAATGGCCCTAAGCTGGTTGAGATTCGCACGTTTGGGAACGTCGTGATGAAACGCCGGTTTGGTCTGAAGGACAATGGCAAGATTCTAGAGGTCGAACAGATGCCGATTACGCCTCCGGGGAAGACCGAGACCTTCCTGTACGCCAAGCAATAACCCGTTCGGACTGAAGTTGCGATATCCTACGGCGCGGGACAAGCCCGTGAGAATACGAATTTGGCCGTTGCTTCTTCTTGGATTCGGGGTGCATCTCTTTCTCATCGGTTTCGCGGGATTCAGCGCACTCCGGCGGGCGACGGAAAGTTATTCCGGCACTACCGCTCTTTACACCAGGGAAGTGCAAACAGAGCGCCTGCTTGGCGATTTGAGAACGGATATTCTTCTATCAGCGATTGAGGCGCGCGACACCCTGCTGATCCCGGCGCAGGGAGCCGACGAACGGCGGAACCGAATGATGGGGCTCAAGCGGTCGTCAGAGTCCACTCTGGATAATCTGGTTACGATTATCCCGTCTGAATACAACGGCAGGCTACAAACGCTCACGCAACAGGTAAACGCATACTGGCACGTACTGCTGTCGATTCCAGTTCTGCCTACTGATGGCAAGTTTCTCATCGACCAGGTACTTCCGAAGCGCCAGGTGGTTCTGAATCTGGCAGCCGAAATCGAGAAGCTCACCAGAGACAGTCTCCGCAAGCATAGAGACGAAATTGACAAGCGACAGGCAGGACTCCCAACTTACGTTGCGGAGGCGATCGGTGGCACATTGTTGATCGGGATCTTCGTGGCGGCGGCTAGCCTGTTGGGTATCGTACGCTCAGAGCGAATTGCAATGGACCGCAACCGTGTGCTGATGGCCCAGGAAGAAGAACTCCGGCTCTTGTCGCAGAAACTGGTGAACGCTCAGGAGGAAGAGCGCCGTTCTCTCTCGCGCGACCTCCACGATCAGATCGGGCAAGTTCTTACTGCGGTGCGCATTAGTGTCGGCAACGTCGAAGAGGCGCTTCATAACCCGGATGGCTCGGACAAGGCAACAGTGCAATTAGAACAAGCCAAGCGGCTTTCTGAGCAAGCATTGCGTTCCGTTCGAGAAATCGCCATGGGCTTGCGGCCCGCGATGCTTGACGATTTGGGACTGGGAGCCGCGCTGGAATGGCAGGCGCGTCAATTTTCCCGATTGTGCGACGTGCCGGTGACGGCGAAGTTGGAGGGAGACCTGGACTCGCTCTCCGAGGCTCATCGCGTCTGCGTTTACCGGGTGGTGCAGGAAGCGTTGAATAACGCCGCGAAACATGCCAAGGCGAGCGCGATCGTCATTACGGTATCAGGCAGCCTCGCGGGCGTTCGCATCGAGGTCTGCGACAACGGCGCAGGCTTCGATACGACTCCGAAGAGTGGTACGGGGCTGGGCCTGGTGGGCATCAAGGAGCGTGTGCGGCAATTAGGCGGCGATGCCAATATCGATTCACGGCCCGGGCTTGGCACTACACTTCTGGCGCACATCCCCGCATGACGCGGATCCTGCTAGCTGATGACCACGGAGTGGTGCGCCAAGGCCTGCGGGCTGTACTTGCGCGCGACGCGTCGTTCGAGGTGATTGGAGAAAGTGGGGACGGCCGGGAAGCCGTGCGGCTGGCGGATGCTTTACAGCCTGACGTCGTGATTATGGACATCTCCATGCCGCAGTTGAACGGCATTGAAGCCGCGAAACAAATCGTCAAAGCCAATCCGCGAACTCACATCATTATCTTGAGCATGCACTCGGATGAGACCTACCTGATGCGGGCGCTGCAGGCGGGGGTGAAAGGTTACCTGCTGAAGGAATCGGCGGAGGAAGACTTGATCCGGGCGGTTCGGATGGTCGCGCAGGGCAAGCCGTTCTTCAGCCCAGCCGTCACAAGCGCACTGCTTGCAGATTACATGCGCGACATGCAGCAGCGAAATCTGCGGGATTCCTATGACCTTCTGACCGAACGCGAAAAAGAAGTGCTGCAGTTGCTGGCCGAAGGAAAATCGAACAAGGAAGCTGCTACGGTCTTGGACCTGAGCACCAATACAGTGGAAACGCATCGGACAAATTTGATGCAGAAGCTAGGCTTGCATAATACAGCGGAAATCGTACTTTACGCGGTGCGGAAGAAAATCATTCAGTGAGCCGAACCGGCAAGCGTCACTTCTTTTTCCAAACGAAACGTGAGCAGTGAACCGGGTAAGATGTGCATCAAAGATTCGGAAACGATAAGACCTACGGGTTCATCGGGTTTACGCTTCGATGGATCCGAATTGTTGCGGCCCGGAACGCCGCCGAGAAAGGTGCCAAGCGGGGCGCCGGAGCCGCCGTTTTTCACTAGGTACGAATCCCCGTTCAGCATGATCGACGAAAGGCCAAGCTGCCAGCGCGATGAATCGGCTCCTTCCGCCGGCATCAGCACAATGGTTGCCGGCGACCCGCTCGGCAGGATCCTTTGCGGTTCTCCGTGGGCGATATCGCGGCTGATTACCGCCGCGTATGCCCGATTCGCTGAAGGCTGAGTGGTGTCGATGGTTTCGGCCGCGATCAAGGCCAATAAGGTTCCGGGTGGCAACACGACTGGCCCGGTCACGATTGTCGAAGGAGCGGCCGCCGCGACGTGATGCCGGCAGGACGCCACGAGAAGGCAGGCGCTCACCGCGAAGAACAGCCGCCCTTTACGAAGCCTTTTCATAATCGTCAGTGTAGCGAGCCGTTCCCCAAAAGAAAATAAAAAGGGCGGAGTCTCAAGAATGAGACCCCGCCCGATTGCGGCCTTCGCCGCCCGGCTTGATTAGACAGCCAGGTATAGCTTGTTACCGTTGCGGTTGACCAGGAGCAGCGATTCCCCATTAGATTTGGTAAGAGCGCTCGAGAGATCGTTCATGTTGGCGATCTTGCTATGGTTCACTTCCTGGATTACATCGCCTTGCTTCAACCCCGCAGCCGCAGCAGCGCTGGCGGGATCGACCCCGGTCACCACCACGCCCTTGGTGTTCGGCGAAAGCCCGCTTTGTTGAGCGGTCTCAGCATCCAGGCTCTCCACGGAAACTCCGTCCAGCCCGCTGTTCTCATTGGAATGGTTGCCCTGGTTATTGGCGACCTTCGTCCCGGGAAGCGCAGCTGTCATTGCGGACAATTCCTGCGTCTGTCCGTTGCGGAAGACCTTGAGCTTCAAAGTTTGACCCGTCTCCATCATGGAAATGTTCATGCGGAGTTGGTTGCTTTCGAGGATCGGCGTGTTATTTAGGGAGAGGATCACGTCGCCCGATTGCAATCCGGCTTTCTGAGCTGGGCTATTCGGCGATACATCGCCCACCAGCGCTCCTTTGGGGCTGTCGAGGCCGATTGCTTTCGCGATCGCCGGGGTCACTTCCTGAACCGTAACGCCGAGATAGGCGCGCTGAACGCTTCCATGGCTGACGATCTGGTCCATGACCTGACGGGCGAGATTGACCGGGACGGCGAATCCGATGCCCTGATTCCCGCCGCCGGAGCCGTTTGCCAAGATTGCGGTGTTGATGCCGACCAATTCGCCGCGATCGTTCACAAGAGCGCCGCCCGAGTTGCCGGGGTTGATGGAAGCGTCGGTCTGGATGAAGTCTTCGTAGTCCTCAATACCCAGATTCGCGCGCCCCGTGGCGCTGACGATGCCGGCAGTGACCGTTTGTCCAACACCATACGGATTGCCAATCGCGAGAACGGCGTCACCCACCTGAAGCTTGGAAGAGTTGCCGATGGTGAGCGACGGCAGTTTTTGCGCGTCTATGCGAATCACTGCGATATCGGTCTTGGGGTCAGTACCAATCACTTTGGCCTTAAACTCGCGGCGATCCGGCAGCGTTACGCGAACGTCTGTAGCACCGTCCACTACATGGTTGTTGGTCAGGATGTAGCCATCGGAGCTGATAATTACGCCGGAACCCAGGCCGCCTTCGCGGTGGGACTGCGGCGGTTGCATCCCTCTGCCTCCGCGCGCGCCGTTGCCGAAGAACTGGCGGAACATGTCTTCGGATTCGCCGCCCTGGCCTTCGAACGAAGTGGGAGCTTTGACAATCTTTGACGCGGAAATCTTCACCACGGAAGGCATCGCGGCATGCGCTGCGGGCGACATGGTTATGCGCGCCGGTCCTTCATTCGGGTCGGCAAGGTTCAGGTGAACGTGGGCGGCATCAATGGCTGCGTGAGCAGCGATCATACCTCCGCCGAGAACCAGGACGGCGGCGGCGATTTGAAGCTTAAATGCTTTGGTGTGTAAGAACGGTTTCAAGGCAATCTCCTTTAGATTTCGGCGTTTTCTCTGCGCCTAATGAACAGACGCCGCGGGTGAGGAACCGGTGCATCCCTGTGAGTGGGTATAGTTGCGCCGGAGAGTGGGTAGGTTTAGGAGATTAACCCCTTGCGAACTGCGTAGAGAATCAGTTCGGGCAACCCGCGCAAGTTCAGCTTCTGCATGAGGTTAGACCGGTGTGTCTCTACGGTGTGCACACTTAGATTGAGCAGATTCGCCACCTCCTTGCTGGAATTCCCTTCCGCTACCAGTTGCAGAATTTCGCGCTCGCGGGCGGATAGAAGATCGAATGAATCTTCCGCACCCGACCGGGCCAGCTTCCGCATGTAATCCTCTAAAAGCACTTTGCTGACAGCGGGGCTGAAGAACGATTTGCCTTCTTTGACGGCCAGAATCGCGCGTCCCAGATCGGCTTCGGCGGAGTCCTTGAGCAGGTACGCACGGGCTCCGGCTTTGAGAGCGCGAAGCACATAGCTTTCATCGGAATGCATGCTCAACATCACGATGGCCGCTCCTGGCTTCGCATCCGTAATCTGGGCCGCCGCTTCCACACCGTTCAGACGGGGCATACCCACATCCATCACAACAACATCGGGTTGCAGGGAATTGAATAACTCCACCGCTTCGCGCCCGTCGTCAGCTTCCCCCACTACCGTGAACTCCGGACTCTGGTGTAAAAGCAGCCGCAGGCCGGAGCGCATCAGCTTATGATCGTCCGCCAACAGGACGCGAATCGGAGTCATGCGAGTGGCAGGCTGGCCACGATGCTGGTGCCGGCACCGGGCGAGGATTCCACCCGCAACAGGCCATGTAGCAACCTGAGCCGTTCCCGCATTCCCACCAGTCCTAAGCCGCGGCTGCGGTCGGGGTCGAAACCTTTTCCGTCGTCCCGTACAGTTAAGCCGATTTGGCGTTGATCCTGACGCAGGGTCACCCAAGCATGCCGCGCCCCGGAATGCCGTGACACATTATTGAGAGCTTCCTGGACCAAGCGATAGAGGCAGACTTTCACGTCCTCGCGGAGCTCTCCGGAAAGCTCGGGAGCATCCACTTCCACCTCAACGTCGGACCGGCGGGAAACCTCTCGAGCCTGCCATTCGATGGCGGCTACCAAACCGAGATCGTCCAGCATGGATGGACGAAGCAGAAGCGCCATGTTCCGGGCCGAAGTCACGGAGCATTCCGCGGAAGCGCGAATTTTTCGAATCGCCTCCTGGATGCCCGCGTTCTCCTCCGGTAGGATCGACGTCAGCCTTCCCAAATCCACCAGCATCGCTCCTAACGACTGCCCTACCTCATCGTGAAGCTCACGCGAGATGGAAAGACGTTCCTGCTCCTGGGCATTTATCAGGCGGGCAGAGAGGTCGGCTTGCGCTTCATGGTTCTTCGCCAACTCCGCATAACGCTTCTGAATTTCCCGCTGCTGGGCGGCAATTAAGGCGAAACCGCTCAGCGCGATGGCAAGGGAGGCCCCCAGCAGAAGGAAAAGAAGCTGTTTCATGCGGTTTCGAAGCTGGTTAAAGCTGGAGAGCAGTTCGGAATCCGCGGCCCGGAGTTGTTCCGTATTCCAGGACACAATCTCCTCCGCGGCGGCAAATGCCCGTTGCTGAGCGGGCAGGAGTTGCGAATTGAGCAGGAGGTTCATTTGCGGCGCCTCGCGCAGGCCGACCATCGCGTTGTAATCCCGCTCTTGTTCCGCCAAGAGCGTTTGAAGACGATCCACCAGCGTTCGCTCGTCCGGTCCGCGCGGAGTGGGATAGCGGCCCAGTTCCGATTGGACTTGGCGAAACACTTCTTTGGCTTGCGAAGACGGCACACCCTCAGCAAAGACGGACTCCTGGACCAGATTTCCATACACAGTCAGTTTGGCCCGTACCTGGACAATCGGTTCGGTGCGCGATAAGAAGTTAAGCCGGGCCGATTCTTCGCGGACGTGCATCTCGCGTAGAGTAGAAAGCGCATCCCACCCTGCGGCGAGCACAATCGCAACCAGCAATCCAAACGCGATGCCGAGGGACAATCGCGTTCCTCTCCCGGAAGGGTAGTTCATACGATCCGTTTGGAGCGTCGAATGCACACCACCATCATGACGCAACTGCATCATTCTATGAGTGACATGCCACCTGAGTGGCTACAGGATTTTGCGCGGGCCCACTTAGTGCTTTCTTTGGTCGCCGCATTATTTGTAGGGGGCGATATCGCTGCGGGACGCAGGCAGAAAATGGGTGTCATGAATTTTGTCTGGCCCTTAACTGCTTTGTGGTCAGGTCCGCTTGGATTGATCCTGTATTTCTGGGTAGGCCGACCCGCTCCCCCTGAGGTTCGGGATCGGGAGAAACAACCCGTAACACCGTTTCCTGTTTCCGTTTTGAAGGGAACTCTTCACTGTGGAGCCGGATGCGTGGTAGGGGACTTGGCGGGAGAATGGATCGTGTTTTTGACCGGGTTCACCATCGCCGGATCGGTTCTGTGGGCCAATTACGCGATAGATTTTGCTCTTGCTTTCTCGGTCGGGATTGTCTTTCAGTATTTCGCAATCGCGCCCATGCGTAACCTTTCGGGATGGCCGGGTATCAAAGCCGCTTTGAAAGCGGATAGCATCTCGCTCATCGCATATGAGATGGGAATGTTCTGTTGGATGGCATATGCGGAACAACTGTTCCATCCAAAGCTGGACCCGATGAGTCCTGTCTATTGGTACATGATGCAGATTGCTATGCTGGCGGGATTATTTACGTCCTATCCTGCTAACTGGATTTTGTTGAAGGTCGGTTTGAAGGAAACAATGTGAGAAGCGGCCGCCTCAGCCAAAGGTTTCACTCGGGTCGATGTGCAAATATGCTCAAGCCCTTCTGCTTTCAATTCTTTTCTAACTCAGGATACTCTCTAAGGCTGAGTTAACTTGGTCATGAGAGGAGTCAGGATCTCTGGCTGTGCGCATCCATGAGGGCGTTGCTGCCACAGCAACTCCGCTTGGTGCAGCAGTTGCTCAGCTGCCTCGTTGGAAAAATTCCGGTTTTTCAGGGCGCTATTTTTATCCACCGCAACAGTCTGGCTACCGCAGGTAATGAGAAAATTGCGGACCAAGATCAGGATGCGGAGGCTACGTTCATATTTCTCGCGAGAGGACAAGCGACGCGGAGTCGGATCGATTGCCGAGAGGGCGCTGGAGAGCTCCATTTGCTGACGGATTGACTGATCCGCCGGATTAGCTCGAAAGGCTCGGAGAAACGCTCTCTGTGCGGCTGTGTAGTTGCCCGCTGCCGTTTCGGCTTCGCCAAGTCCCTTTTCCAAAACGGCGTCATCCACGTGCGAGACCAGCAAACTCCGATATAGGTTGGCAGATCGGCCCG
>JAYTGM010000478.1:0-3590 GCA_043733425.1 Terriglobia bacterium | reverse complement strand
CGGTCCGGTGTGCGGCTGCCGAAGCCGACTAACGAAGAGTGCTGAAAATCAGGATCCTTTTCGAAGCCTGGCCCGCGGACCAGGTGCGGCTGCTGAGTGAGATTTCCAAGGTCGTCATAGAAGCCGCCAGGGCCGGGGTTGCTCCAATCGAGAAGATCGCCAAGCGCGGCGATGCGGTCATGCTCTTGCGGGAGGGCGCGGATCTTGGCGAACTCCGTCTTGAGCCAAACGCGATTGTTGAGCGAGAGGTCAAGGGTATCGAGGTTCGCTCCGCGATCGTAACCGATGGCCTGGTAGCGATCGACGCTGAGTTGCATGTGGATGCTCTGGAACAAGGCTTCGGCGAGTTCGAATACGCGCGCGCGCAAGTCAGGCGCGGCGGCGCGGTGCAGGTATGCGCGGTCGAGTTCGGCTTCGGCTGCATCCAGCGCGGGCAGCACTTGTGGAGTAAGCGTGCTGGCGGAACGAGCCTGGCGAAGGGTGACCAGCGCCTTCTCTTCTGTAGCGGATTCGGCCAGGAGACGGGCTTTCACGTAAGCGTCAAAATGCGCGCGGTACATGGCCTGCTGCCAGCGCCAGTTGAGTCTTTCAGCGGGTGAGGCGCGGCGTTCCATCGCCTGGAACTGGGCTAACGTGGTATCCACGCCGTGGTTGGTCAGCAGGGGACCCTTCCAGTTTTGCTCCAGCGCCAGCAGGCCCTGCGCGAAGGCTTCGGCGCTTTTTGAGCCGATGAAATAATGGCTGAAATCGCGCAGTATTTCTTTGGGTTTGGCATCGGGATTCCAACCCAGACTGCTCCAGACGAATTTGTTTACGTCATCATTGCAGCCTTCGGAATAAGTGACGAAGCCGTTCGTATACGGGCGGTTCGCGCTGAAGATGGCGGCTTCATCCGTGGGGCGCGGATTGATGCCTTCGCGATTGGCGGTCAGCGCGAACGCCACGTCCCAATCGGGAACGGGGTATTGGGAATGCATGCTATGCGTGATATCGGGATAAAGGCGAATGGGATAACGTTGGGGCGTGCGCTGACGCACGGTCTGCAGGCTTTCGCGCACTTGCGGGCCGTAGACAATGCCGGTGAGCCACTTCGGCTCTTTCTGAAGCAGGCCATAGAATTCATCCATCCACTCTTGATTGAAGCTTTGCGGGGAGACCCACATGGTGGCGGTGGGATGGTAGCGATGCAGCACCTCAGTCTGTTTTTCAAGCAGACTGAGCAGGTATTTGGGCTGAGTGTGGCCGGGATCGCCGCCGGGAACGAAGATGTTATCGATGCGGGGGAGCGCGCGGAAAACCTGCTCCCATTCGTGCAACGCGAAGGCGATGGTTTTCGCGTCTGAGTAATCCTTATCCATGGCAGGAAACCAGATAGAGACGTCAAGGCCGTATTCGCTGGCGATGCGAGACATCTGAATCATCATCTGGAGCGGCGGCAGTGAAAAGTGCGGGCTGTCTTCGTTATCGTCAGAGCGGGGAGGGATGAGTTCGATGGTGTTGGTGCCGAAGATGGCCAGGTCGCGGATGTACTGTTCCCATAAGGGCACGGTCCAGGCGTCATACGAATTCGTTTTGGGCCGATAGCCCAGCTGGTGTCCGCGGACCTGAGTTTTGGGCGCGGTGGTGAGGTTCAGATCAGAGGCAAGTTCGGTGTGGCCGCGGCTGAAGTTGAGTTTTCTGAGCAATAATCCGGCACCGAATAGAGAGCCGCGATTATCGTTTCCCGTTACCGTGACGCGCGGTCCGGTGGAGCGCAGCGTGAAGCCTTCCGCTTGTCCCGTGCCGCGTTCAAAGAGGATGGCGGGGCCAGGCGGGGGGGCTTTCTCAACAATTTGCCAGCGGACTTGGGAACGCTTCTCCACCTCTTCCACCAGCATGAGCGCGGCTTTGCGTTCCACGGCGTGAGCGTTGGCAGGCAGCACTACAGTGGCTTGCGTCAGGTCCGCGGCTTGCGCAAGAGCAGTTAGCAGGAGGAGTGTCGCGAGGGGCTTCAATGCGCAGCCACGCCGGTGACCACCCTCCAGACAAACTCCACAAACGGATAGAGGGAAGTTTCCGCCAAACGTTCGACGTCGCTGTGCGCGCCGTAATTCAAGCGGTCTTCCAATTTGCCCGCCGGGCCGATGCCGTATGACTGCTGCCCTTTCGAGCGAAGCTGCGCCTTATCGCTTGCGCCTGTCGACATACTGGGGATTACGGTAACGCCCGGATACATCTCTTTACTAACGCGTTCAAGCGCGCGGTACATCTCGGTATCCAGCTTGGTGGCGGGGCTGGCGGGCCTGGTCGCGGGCAGCGGGACGATCTTCACCGCCGGATCGCCGATTACTTTTCCCATCTCGGCATAGAACTTTGTGATGTCCTCATCGGGAAGCGCGCGGATATCGAGCGTGGCCTCAGCCTCAGAGGGGATGACGTTATCACCCACGCCGGCCTGGAAGCGCGTGGGCACCACGGAGGTGCGCAGCATGCTGTAAGCTTGCGGCTCGTTCTCGCGGAGATAATCCTGAGAGGCCTCAGCCGATTGAGTGTTCATCAGGCCGTTATATCGCGCGGCTTTCTCTGGGGAACTTATGGTGGCGAGCTTTTCAAAGTAGGTGCGGGTGGTATCGTTTAGCCGCATAGGCGTCTGCCACTGGCCCACTTTCTGCACCGCGCCGCCAAGGTGGATGAGCGCGTTATCCAGGCGCGGAACACTTCCGTGACCGGAGGTGCCGGTGGCAACCAGGCGCACGCGGGCCGGAACCTTCTCTGCCGTGCCGATATCCATGCGGACTACTTTGCCGCCTTCGATGGTGGCCCCGCCGCCTTCCGTCAGCGAGTACTCCGCGTCTATTTCCGAGTAGTGTTCCTTCACCATGAAGTTGATGCCGACGTTCTTGGTATCAGCCTCTTCGCCCGATTCGGCGAGGAAGATGACATCGCGATCCAGCACCGTGCCGCTGCGCTTCAACAGGAGCATCACCATGATGTTCGCTGCCAGCACCGGCTTATCGTCAACCGAGCCGCGGCCCCATACGTAGCCGTCTTTGATGACAGCGCCGAAGGGATCGACCGGCCATTTTTCTGCCTGCACACCTACTACATCTGTATGCGCCAGAATGAGTAGCGGGCGTTTGGTTCCGTTGCCTTTGATACGAGCGACCAGATTGGCACGCGCCGGATCGAGTGCGAACGTTTTGGTGGGAATTCCTTCCGCTTCCAGGATGCGGCAAATGTAATCCACCACTTTGGTTTCATTACCCGCGCGCGAATCGATCTGAACCAGGCCGCGGTAGATTTTTAAGCTTTCTGCTTTCTGCTGGCTCCATTCGATGGGCAGAGCCAGGAGCATGAATAGTGCAAGCGCCATTGCAGGCAATTATAGGTTGTATTTCATCGCCTGGCTTACTGGAGTTTGCGGCTTTCCGTAATGTAAGCCGGTGTATAGCCTTCCCACTCCCAAGGCGATACGGTGTCACCCAGAATTTTTTCCAGCAAAGGGCGAAAGGCCAACTCGCCGTTATCGCTGTTGGTGAGCAGAATCATGCAACTGCGGCTTTGCTCAAAACGGGCGCGTTGTAATTTGGAGCGCCAGGGAGATTTACCAG
>JAYTGM010000477.1:0-3595 GCA_043733425.1 Terriglobia bacterium | reverse complement strand
GCCCGTCGCGGCCAGCGCGGCCGGCCTCCTGGTAGTACTGTTCGATCGATTTTGGCAGGGCGAGATGGATGACCGAGCGTACGGTAGCTTTGTTGATGCCGAGGCCGAACGCGAGAGTTCCCACCAGCACCGGAATCTCATCGGACATCCAGCGCTCCTGGTTACGGGAGCGCATTTTGGTATCCATCTGGCCGTGGTAGGGAATGGCGCGGATTTTATTCTCGCCGAGAAAATCGACCGTTGATTCGACGATTGCGACAGTGGGCGCGTACACGATGATATTGCTGCCACCCTGTGCGCGAACGGCATTCAGCAGGTATTGAGGCTGAGTCTTGGCATCGCACTGGCGCACAAGGTATTGCAGATTCGGGCGATGGAAGCTGACGATGAATTTATCAGGATCCTGCAGCTGGAGTTGCGAGATGATGTCGTGGCGGACGCGTTGCGTGGCACTCGCTGTGAAGGCCGCGATCGGCTTAGTGGGAAAGTTTTGGCGCAGGCGGCTGAGCTGGCGGTAATCGGGGCGGAATTCATGGCCCCATTCGGAGATGCAGTGCGCTTCATCTATGGCAAAGAAGGCGATGGGCACACGCTGAAGCCAGGCGACAGTATCGTTGCGCGCCAGGCGTTCCGGTGAGAGATAGAGCAAGCGGTAGGCACCGCGCTGGGCTTGGCGAACGGTTTCCGACTGATCGGGCTGGGATTGGGCGCTGTTGAGTACGGCTGCAGGGATGCCCATTTGCGCAAGCTGCGCAGCTTGATCCTGCATGAGGGCGATCAGCGGGCTGACCACGATAGCGGTTTGGCCGGAGACCAGCGCGGGCAACTGGTAGCAGAGGCTTTTGCCGCCGCCGGTGGGCATAACTACGGCGACATCGCGCTGCGCAAGGATGCTGTTTACGATGCGCTCCTGCAAGGGCCGGAAGGTATCGTAACCCCAGTAGCGGCGAAGGGCCGCCGCGAGTTTTGGATCGGGGTTCAAGATATGATTGTCCCGCAATGGCCGCGTTAAGAAAGAGGACGCGGTGGGGATGGCGGCCGCGGAGGCGTAGCTTCGGAACGAGCGCGATCCAGCAGATCGGCCACTGTGAGATGACTAGCCCATCGGTTGAGATAGTCCCAATCGAGAGCGGCTTTTTGGACGTCAAGGACGGAAAGAATATCGTTCCACTGGTTGGTGGACGTGCCTCCTCCTAGCCGGTACCAGTTCAGTTTTTCAAGGATTGTGTCTTCCGCACTCGCCACAAATGAGCCAGAACCCGGCAGCCCGGCTCTGGTCAGGTCCTTCGGCTGGCGGCGAGCAAACTGCAGTTTGTGAAACTCATCCATCTTCAGGGGAAAGATATCGAACTTGTAGGAGGTGGCGAGATGGATGAGATTGAAAGATCGACCGAGAGCGACGGATTGCCGCATGAGATCCGGGTCGGCATAGAAATCAGAGCTCAGGATTTCCGAGAGGCTTTCAATGTGTTCGGACAAAATAGCGGCGACAATATCGACGTCACGGGTACCGCGAGGGATGCCATGGAAGGAGCTCGCGATGGAACCTCCTACGTAGAACTCGATGCCAAGTTGATTGAAAGCATCTATGAGGATTCGATAACCATCGTTGGGCGACACTATGGGTGCTGGTCCGGGTCCCAGCCATAGGCGCCGATCATCTGGTCGCGGCTGAGGTGGCGGGCGGCCACTCGCAGGAAGATTTCGCGTTCGCCGGCTTGCGGGTATGTTTCTCGAACGTTCATTTCTACAAGCTTGAAAAGTATCTCGGAGTGTTCAAGGGCCAGTTGAACTCGGCGTTCTGGAGCCATTTTGCGAAACTGATCGACCCAGACCTCCATTGCCGATGGGTCTGTGTCGGAGTAGTAGTCTGTTGTGGGCACCACTACTTTACCAGTTTGTCGATTTCCGCGAAAAGCTGCTTGCCTTTGAAGAAGTCTTCTGAGCCGGCGGCGTACTTGAAGTTTTCTTTGATCATGCCGTTTTGATCGATCAGGAAGATTTGGGGGAAGACCACATTGGGGTTCTGCGGCGTGATTTTCAGGTAGGAGGAGGTGACCTGGCCACTATCGAAAAGAACCGGCGCGGTGGTCTTTTGATCCTTCATGTACTTGCGGACATTTTCGATGGTATCCGGAGGGAGCACAACGGACACTACCTCAACTTTGCCCTTATATTTTGCTTTCGCTTCTTCGAGGATGCTGGAAAACGCGATGCAATGCTGGCAGGTGGTTTGCATCCATTCGATGATCAGGACCTTGCCACGGTAATCCTGAAGGTCGTGCTCTTTCGCGTTTTGATCGTTGAGCGAGAAGCCTGGGGCACGGCGGTTTGAGAGGTCGCTGGCGGCGAACAGCGTAAGTGAGAGAAGGAAGGAGAAGAATAAGCGCATACTTTGTCTATTGTAACTTTGCCTTTGCAAGGGATTCTTCATACGGTGCGCGAGCCACGCCGTTTTCCGTGATGATGGCGGTGACATAGCGGTTGGGAGTTACATCGAAGGCAGGATGGCGGGCTTCAGTGCCGAGCGGGGCGACATTTGTGCCCGCGTAATGCGTAACTTCGCTTGCGGCGCGTTCTTCGATAGGAATCTCGTCGCCGGTCTTGAGGGTGAGATCGAGCGTAGAGGTGGGGGCTGCGACGTAGAAAGGAATGCCATTTTCTTTTGCCAGAACCGCGACTCCGTAGGTGCCGATTTTGTTCGCGACGTCGCCGTTGGCCGCGATGCGGTCGGCACCCACAACAACGCAGCCGATGCGGCCTGATTTCAGGAAATGGCCGGCCATGTTGTCGGTAATCAGGGTGGCTGGAATGCCGTCATGCTGCAGTTCCCAGATGGTTAGCCGGGAGCCTTGAAGGAACGGGCGCGTTTCATCGGCGAAGACGTCGATGTGCTTGCCGCTTTCGATAGCCGCGCGGATTACGCCGAGAGCGGTGCCGTATCCGGCGGTTGCGAGCGCACCGGCGTTGCAGTGGGTGAGTACCGTTTTCCCATCAGGTACAAGCGGCGCGCCGTGCCGGCCCATGGCGCGGTTGATTTCAATATCTTCCAAGCGAATGAGTTTGGCTTCGTCCGCGAGCGCCAGTGCCACCTCAGCGTGGGGCCGGCCAGCCAACGTCGAGTGTAGTTTGCGCATTCGCTCGATAGCCCAGAACAGGTTTACCGCCGTGGGGCGCGTGGCTCCCAGCGTTTCACAGATGCGGTTGAAATCCGCGCCTTCGGTCTGCATGCCCAGCGCGATTCCCATGGCGGCGGCGACTCCGATAGCGGGCGCGCCGCGAATCACCATGGTGCGGATGGCATCGGCCACCTCTTCATAAGTGCTGCAGGTGCGGTAGATTTCTTCGTTGGGCAGGCGAGTCTGGTCGATCATGACCACGCCTTCGGTGGTCCACTGAATGGTTTCGATCATTGTGCGTGAGGGAGCTTTGGATTCTGAAGAAAGTAGAGAAACACTGTTGAGTTGAAGCCGGCATGCATCCACGTGGAGGCTTTGGTGGACCCTGTCCACTGGCGCATCCAGCCGAACGCGATACCGGCGAGCGTGATGAGCACGCCCATTTGCCAGATGAACGAGTTTTGGGCCAAGTGGAG
>JAYTGM010000476.1:0-3606 GCA_043733425.1 Terriglobia bacterium | reverse complement strand
TGCCCTCAGCCTGGTCGCACTGCCAGGGGCTGCCGTTCGGGATCCAGACGAGCGCGGGCCGATAGACATCCCTCAGTCTTTCCATCATGGGGAGAAAGAGCGCGGGCGGGGCAAGTTCCGCCAGGTCATAGAAGCCTAAAGTGGTACCCTCTGCTGCGCCATGCAGGCTGCCTTGCGATTCTTGCAGGCGCTCCACCGTGATCACGACAAAGGCAAAGTGATTACTGAGTTGCCGCATCATATCGATCACTAACCGCTCCACTCCCCCCACCGCAAAGAATGCCGGTAGTACGAAGATGACTGGTTTGGCTGACCTGGGAGAACGCAGCGAAGTGGGAAGCGGTTCCGCGCGCGTGGTGCCGTTCTTGAGTTCCAGACCGGGCAGAAGATCACTCAATCCCTGGAACGCGCCCCCTCCCGGAAAGAGCCTTGCGATTCTGCCCTTCAGTGAATGCGTGGGCGCGCGGCCGCCTAAAAAAGTTTTGGCTTCAGATTGCCGGAATACCGCCGCATTGCGCAGTCCTTTTGTTCCGATGAAGGGCGGGTCCGCTAAAGAGTGAGAAACCATAACAAAATCCAGATCCTGCATTTCGAGAGCGAGGACTGCATTTTGCAAGTGCATGGGGTGCATTGCGGTGAGCGAAGACAGCGGCGCGTAAACATACTTGCCGGTCGGGTTTTGGCTGGTGATTTCCACGCCGAGGAATGCGCTCTGCAGCGCGCGTTCGTAGACTTCCTGGCCCTCTGTACCGGGCATTAGCACGGAAACGGTGGGCTGCTCCCGGTGCTGCAGATATGGGTTTGCCGCCAGGCCTTCGGCAAAAGCCTTGTTGTCTTGAAGCACCGGGTAGTCATTCAGCAATCGCTTGAACAAGGCTTGAACTTCGCTATCCACCTTAGCCGAATCTTCTTTAATGGTGTTCTTCGCATGCACCCTGTAGCCCGTGAGGGCGTGGGGAAGATAGGCCACGGTGCCTTCCATCGCGGCGCGCAGGCAAAAATCCCAATCGTGCACGTAGCGCAGGTTGGCAAAGCCTCCTATCTTGCGGAAGAGTTCTTTGCGAAACACCATGTTGCTGGTGGTGGCAAGGAAATTCTGATGCGCCAGCAAAGGCAGCCAGTTTTCGCTGGCGGCCATACGGTTCACGTCGAAATGAGCGGGGAAGGGGAGTTGCGGGTCATACATCGCGCGCTTGCCTCCCAGCTGGCGGCCTTCGGCATCAATGACCAGCACATTTCCGAAACACAGGTCAAAGTATTGGAAGCGCATGCGGCGGCGGATCAGATCGAAACGCGAAGGGGTGAAAACGTCGTCGGAGTTCAAGACGGCTACCCACTCGCAAGCTGCTTGGTCGATCAGTTCGTTCAGCGTGGCATGAGCTCCTCGATTGCCGCGCCCCTTCGGTGTGACATCCCGAACTTTGGGGAACGCCCCGCCCGCAAGTGCCGCTACCACTCGGGCGCTTTCATCACGCGAACCGTCATCGAGCAACAGCACTTCCGTAACAAGCGGGCTGCGTGAGGCGGAGAGCACGCATTCAGACAAGTACTGTTCGTGATTAAAAACCGGGATAACGACAGAGAACATCTGAGCCTAAGTAAGCGTAAAGCTGGGAAAGCGGCCGAAGACTTCAAACGCGGCGGCGGTTGAAAGCTTCTCTTGAAAACGCTCCATGCAATACCGGTAAGCGGCGGCGTAGTTCGCGTTGCGATCCTGGCAACCGGTCACATACCCTTGCAGGTAACTTAATTCGAAAATCGCGTTCAGCAGGTCCGCATGCCAGTTTTGCGAACCCAGCCGATAGGTTGATTCAATCACCACGCCCCAGCTTTTGGCGCCTTCGATCATACGCAGCAAATCGTCTGCAGACCCCGTTGCCCGGGAGTCTTTTGAGGCGAGCAAGCGTTCCAGCTTTTCAATCCCGAGCTTCTCTTTGGCTCCTTCGTGATGTTCAAAAAGACTGCGCGCCGAAAGCCCTGCCGCCATCTGGCGTTCAATAAACTGCCGGACCGTGCAGGAGGATTCGTGTGACACCGAGGCCGCCGGGCAATACAAAATGGCAAGGCCGCCCTCCAGTTTGCTGTTGAGCCTAAAACCTAACTCGGTGTCCTCTAAAAGCGATCCTGGCAGATCCGCGCGATAACCTTCCGTGGCCCAGTCGGCCGCAATGCTCCGCTTGAAGGAAATATTTTCCGGGGAAAAAAATCGCCAATCGAGCCATGTATAAGGGAGCAGACTGTGAAAACCAAACTGTTGTTCGCCAGCGCCCTGCAGATGCGCCATTAAGAAGCTGACACGCTCATCCGGAAGATTCGGCCAGACAATCTTTCCAAGCGCCGCTATATTTTTACCGGGCAACATGCGGTGAGCATTCATATGCTGCTCAAAGAAAGTGGCGACAGCCGGCGCAACACAGTCAGATAGAAAGAGGATCAACTCCCGCGCGGCCATCGCGACACCCTTGTTCCTGGCTGCTCCTGGACTTGCTTGCGTAACAGAGGTCCACCGCAAATTTGGAATTTGACTTTCAAGCGAGGTGAGACGGGCTACGGTATCGTCGCCTGAACCGTAGTCCACCACGATAAACTCGACCGGCAGATTGCGTGCCGCGGGCGCGCAAGCGCGTAACGTGCGCTCCAGTTGAACGCCGTTATCTTTTGTCGCAATGACAACGGAGAGACCTTGCAGGACGGAATCCGGCAACGTACGCGGATGAGCGGGGAGTTCGCTGGCACTCCAGTTTGCCGGTGGCAAACTGGAGGGAGCGCTGGGCGGGCGCGTGAAAATCACGGTGCGAGGGCTGTGTTGCAAGCTCTTTTCCGCTCCTGCTATTTTGGCTTCCACTTTATGCGGTGCCCCATCGAGCAGAGTCTCCGGCAGAGGGACGGAGAAGGCCTGGAAACCATCGCCAATACCAGCCTGCAGCAGATCGGACCGATACTCACCAGCCACTACATTTTGAAAGGGCTGCCCATCAATTGAAATCTCCACTAACAGGCGGACGCCGGGACGATCCGGATCGCATGCCCATCCATTCACCTGCGCGTTCGCGGGAGCATCGAGCGAGCCATGAGCGTCCGCACCAGGGACCCCCTTTGGCTCTGAGCGCTTTCCGAACATCAGTTCCGGCCCGCCAATTCCAAATCGTGCAGCACCATTTCTTTTACTAGATCCCGAAACGAATAAGACGGTTCCCAGCCAAGAACCTGGCGAGCTTTGGAGGCGTCACCAACCAGAATTTCCACCTCAGCGGGGCGGTAGAATCGCGGGTCTTCAATCACGAAATCGCGGTAATCGAGATCAGCTTCCGCGAAGGCAAGTTCACAGAAATCCCGCACGGAATGCGTGTGGCCCGTGGCGATCACAAAATCGTCTGGCTCTGGCAGTTGCATCATGCTGTGCATGGCGACCACGTAATCCGCCGCGTGGCCCCAATCGCGCCGGGCTTCCAGGTTGCCTAACCGCAGTTCTTGCGCGAGCCCCAGTTTGATACGGGCGACGTTATGTGTAATTTTGCGCGTGACAAACTCAAAACCACGCCGGGGGCTCTCATGATTGAAGAGCATTCCATTGGTGCAGAACATCTGGTGGGCTTCACGGTAATT
>JAYTGM010000475.1:0-9703 GCA_043733425.1 Terriglobia bacterium | reverse complement strand
TCCATTGCAACGACTGCTTTCGGCAACGGCGCGTAATTAAGCCGCGAGGCGCTCTGCTGGCCGGTGGAAAGCATCCAGGTAAGAAATTCCGTGATGGCTTTCTTCTTCGCGGGATCGGCGATCTTACCGGGAATTAGCAGCCACGTGAATGTAGAGATCGGGTACGATGCCGCGCCGGGCGCGTTGGTGATAGAGACGCGAAAATCCGCAGGGAAGGCGTTTGAGGCTGCTTCGGCAGCAGCGGTTACGCTTGCCAGATCGGCCTTGACGAAGTTGCCCGAGGAATTCCGTACAGAGCCGTAGCCCATCTTTTGGGAGATGGCGTAAATCAATTCGACATAACCGATTGAATACGGCGTCTGTTTCACAAAACCGGAAACTCCTTCATTGCCTTTGGCGCGCAGACCGATGGGCCAGTTCACCGCGGTATCGGCACCTACTTTCCGTTTCCATTCAGGGCTCACCTTTGCCAGAAAATCCGTGAACACAAAGCTTGTCCCGCTGCCGTCAGAGCGGACAACCACGACAATCGGCTCGTTCGGAAGTTTCACGCCCGGATTCAGACTCACAAGTGCAGCATCATTCCATTTCTTAATGGAACCCATGAAGATGCCGGCCAGCGCCTCACCTGAAAATTTCAGGCTTTGAGAAACGCCTTCCAAATTGTAAACGGGTACCACGGCACCCATGACGGTGGGAAAGTGCAATGGCTTGATCTTGAACTTCGCGATCTGTTTGTCAGACATCGGCTTATCGGACGCGCCAAAATCGACGGTCTCTTCAGTCAATTGCTTGATACCTGCCCCTGAGCCGAGTGACTGATAGTTGATCTGGATGCCGGTTTTATCTTTGTATTGTTGGAACCACTTGGAATAAATGGGGAAAGGGAAAGTAGCACCGGCCGCCGTAATGGTTTCGGCAGCGCTTGCCAGCGAAGCGCAAGCTAGCGCCAACAATCCGCTCCACCAGACTCGTCTTTGAGAATGAAGCATCTTTCCGGTCTCTAGTTTCGCATTCGGACCGTTACAATCCCGTGACGGAGAAGCAGGGGAATGTATCGATAGCTTCAGCCGGCGCGAACGCCTGTCTCATCGACAGTGCGGGAGTGGCTGTGCCGAACGTCCACGCCGTTTACCAGAAAGAGAACATCTTCCGCAACGTTGGTGGCATGATCGGCGATGCGTTCCAGGTTGTGGGCGATAAACATCAGATCCACCGAAGGATGAACGGCGCTGGGGTCTTGTTCCATGAACGAGAGTAATTCGGCATAGACCGCGTGCTTCAGATTGTCCACTTCATCGTCGGCCGCCAGAACGCCGTGGGCCATTTCAGGGTCGCGCTTGACGAACGCATCAAGGCTCTTATGAACCATGGATTCCACCAGGCGGGACATGTGGGGAATATCGATGAGCGGCTTGACCTGAGGCTGACGGTTCAGTGAGACGGCGCGCTGGACGATGTTGACGGCCAAATCCCCCATGCGCTCCAGATCGCTGTTAATTTTAATGGCCGCGGTGATGAATCGCAGGTCACGCGCCACGGGTTGATGAAGGGCAAGAATGCGGGTTGCCTGCTCATCGATTTCAATTTCCATTTCATTGATGCGCCGCTCGTTCTCCCACACCTGCTGGCTGAGCGCGGCATCACGATCGATCAATGCCCTGATGCTGCGGTGAATTGCGAACTCCACAAGGCCGCCCATCGCAAGAAGGCGCTGTTGCAAGTCATCCAATTCCGCGACAAAGGGCCTCCTGGTCATGATGAATGCGATTGTAGCGCGCTAATTGATTGATCGTACAATTCGTAGGTGCATGTAGACCGCGTATTTCGTGTGATCAATATTCTGCTGGGCATCATGACGATAACGGTACTGGCGGCCGTTTACTGGGTATTCTGGCGGCCCCTGCCAGAAGGTGCTGGCAAAATAGACGCTCCCGTGGAACACGAGGTTACTATCACCAAAGATCACCTGGGGGTACCGTCTATTCACGCGCAAAATGAGACGGATCTGCTCTTTGCGCAAGGTTATGTCACGGCGGGGGAACGCATGTGGCAAATGGACGGGTTGCGCCGGTTTGCGGCAGGTGAGCTGGCGGAGATTATCGGACCGGCGGGTCTAGAACCGGACCGGGAATCGCGCAAATTGCGGATGAGGCATATCGCGGAGCAGATTTATACGGAACTGGAAGCGCGCGACCGTGCGCAGTTTGCCGCCTATGCCCGGGGGGTGAATCACTATCTGGAGACGCACCGGGGGCGGTACTCCTTTGAGTTTGTTCTGCTGGGGTATGACCCGCGCCCGTGGAGCGTTGTGGATTCTATTCTGGTGGGCTTATATATGTACCGGAATCTGACTACCAGTTACCCGGAAAAACTGGTGAAGCGGGAACTATCGAAGGGTGCAGACCAGGCCAAGATCGACTTTCTGTTTCCAATTCGGGCAGGGACTGAAATTCTTCCCGCGGGAGATGTGCAACCAGGATCGAATGCGTGGGCGGTTTCGGGGGCTCATACGTTGAGCGGCAAGCCGCTTCTATCGAACGACATGCACCTGGAATATTCCATTCCTGGCATTTGGTACATGACTGGCCTTGAGGCACCGGGACTCCATGTGGCTGGCGTGGCCCTGCCGGGTGTGCCGGGGATCATTGTGGGGCACAACGAGCAGATTGCGTGGGGGGTAACGAATCTGCACTTCGATGTACAGGAACTGTATTCAGAAAAGCTGGATAGCGCCACTGGCCAGTACCTGTTCCAGGGAAAAACAGAACAGGCTGTGCTGGAGCGCGAACTGATTCGCGTGAAGGGCACCACGCCAGTTGAATTCCGGCACTGGATCACGCGGCATGGGCCACTGGTGGTGGATGAGGCGAACGATCACCTCTCCCTGAAGTGGACCGCGGCGCAGAGCGGGAATTTTCAGTTTCCTTTCCTGGAACTGGACCGTGCAAAGAACTGGAGCGAGTTCACGGCGGCGCTCACTCGTTTTCCCGGGCCGGGACAAAACTTTGTGTACGCCGACCGCGCCGGGAATATCGGTTATCAGGCAACGGGCAAGCTTCCGGTGCGGCGCAATTACCAGAGCGGCCTTCCGGTGGATGGCTCTTCCGGCGAGTTTGAATGGGACGGCTATATTCCCTTTGAGCAGTTGCCTTCCGCATACAACCCGCCGGATGGCTACGTCGTAACCGCTAACCAGAATCCTTTTCGGGCCGATTACGCGTATACAGTATCCGGCACGTTTGCGGCGCCTTATCGTTCGGGACAGATTCGGGCCATGCTGAAAGCGAAAGAGAAGCTGGTGCCTGAGGATATGCTTCGGATTCAGAAGGATGTCTATTCTAAGTTCACGCATTGGTTTGCGCAGCAACTGATCACGGCAGTTGACAGAAAGAGGGCCACGAACCCGGCTTTGGCTGAGGCCATTCCGCTATTGCGAAACTGGAACGGGCAGATGGATAAAGATGCCGCCGCCCCGTTTGTTGCGACGCTTGCGTTTCAGCATTTTCGGAGAGCAATGGCGAATGCGGCCTCCCCAGGCAACGGCAGCTTGTATGAGACGCAGATGTCCTCCGCGGTTGTGGCGCGGTTACTGCGGGAGCGGCCGGCGGGATGGTTCCCCGATTACGATGAGGCTCTGCTGAAGGCACTGGTTGAGGCTCTGGACGAGGGCCGCCGGATGCAGGGCAGTGTCGTGAAAAAATGGTTTTATGGGCGATATTTGCAGCTTGCGGTGAACAATCCGGTAGGACACCGGCTGCCGTTTTTGGCGCAGTACTTCGACATTGGCCCTGTTGCGATGTCGGGGGGAACGACGACTGTTAAGCAAACTACGGCAAGGTTAGGGCCTTCGGAGCGTTTTAATGCGGACCTTGGCAATTGGGACAATTCGTTGCTGAATGTGCCCATTGGGCAATCAGGGCACGTGCTGTCGCGGCATTATAAAGATCAGTGGGACGCGTATTACGCGGGAACAAGCTTTCCGATGAAGTTTGAACATTTGGATGTGAAGGACAAGTACGTGTTGGGCAAGTAAGTGAACAGTACGTTTTAACGGATGTATAAACGTTTTGAAATTGATTTCGGTCGGCAACTCGGTGGGAGCGATCATCCCCAAGGAAGTGCTCGCGAAATTGCGGGCGGTTAAAGGCACGACGCTGTGTCTGACGGAATCTCCGGAAGGTTTTCTTTTGACTCGCTACGATCAGGAATTTGCGGAGCAGATGAAGCTGGCTAAAGAAGTGATGGACGAATACAAGGACGCGTTGCACGTCCGCGGCAGATCTTTTCCTACCAACCTGAGGCAGGGCTGGCGCGGCTTTCGGCGGCTTACGTATGCGGCGTGATTCGGAATCATCCGTTTCTGGATGGTAATAAGCGGACGGGCTTCGTTGTGGGAGCAATCTTTCTTGGCCGGAATGAAAATGCGCTGCATGCGCCGCAACCCGAAACAGCAAACGTGATTCTTGCGCTTGCGGCGGGTACGCTATCCGAAGAGCAACTGACAAAGTGGATTGCCCGCTGGATTTGAGGCCATTCCCAAGCACTTGCACTAAAGTGTTTTTGCAATCCAGCCGAACACTTCCGCAGCAATGGGTCTGCTCAGAGGCATCTGTTTTTTCGTTCTTGCGGCAATAGGCGTCGGGCTGGTATGGAATACAACGCAGCGGAACCGGCAGGCAGGCGGAAGCATTCCCGCGGCTCCCATTTTGCATGCCTCGCGGGAGCAGAGGAGACCGATATACCGCTTTTCCGTTATTCCGGGCGGCGTCCTCTCCGGTGCCGAACTCCGCCAGGCCCTGGAGCGGGATTCTGTTGCGGCGGAACACTACAAAGGCTTCTCGCTCAAGCGGACCTATATAGAGGCGGTGCCACGCGACCGTCTTGTTTATGTCTCCTACCGGGTGGGGGACCAAGTGTATTGGACACGGAAGCGCATCCTGCTTAGCGCGGGCGAGAGCATTCTGACCGATGGCCGCCAGCAGGCGCGAACGAGATGTGGGAACAGGATCGCGGACACTCCTCAAGAGAGACACCGTCAAGAAGAACCCGACGAGAAAGCATTCGATACAGCCGAGGAGGACCAGAGTGGTATAGCCTGGGCGCTGTCCGGGAAAGAAAATTCCAGAGACACGCCATTCCAAGGCGGTGTTCCTGGCACGGGTGCCGACAGCTACCTGGCTAGCTTTGAACCAAGTCTGGTTTCAGGTGCCTCCGGGAGCAGTGGCGCTGGGGCAGGCAGCCAGATAGGGGGCGGCGGAGGCGGACCTACCGGGCACAGTCCCGGCGCGGAGCTCTCCAGAAATTTAGCATCACAACATGCCGATTTAAAGCCGATGAGCACCGATACGGCAGCCAGGGTTTCAAACCCAGCGGCTAACGATTTTCCGGCGCTGTTCTCTCCGGTGCCGCTCGCCTTAAAACCAGATGCCGCGCTAACGATTCACACCGATGTGCCTCGGCCCTTCACAATCCTGGAGAGCCACGCGAACGGTGTCACTCCCGCCAGCACGGTTGTCCCGGGAATCGAGGCGAGCGAGGCTAATTACCTGTTCGGCCCCGCAACCAGCTTTCCGGTTTTGTCTACTGTCCAGTCCGAGAGTTTCGATTCACATGTGGATTTGGCGGCATTCGGGAATCGGCAACCCGGCCTTCCGCGCCCGGAAGCGACTGTGCGGAATGTGAATCGCGTGCAAGTTCCTGAACCCAATACCTGGATCGAGGGATTTTTCGGCACGGCACTGCTCGCGATGGGGTTGACCATCCGCCGGCGGCGGGTTGCCGCGTAAATCAAGCAGCCGCGTTTGCGCCCTTTGCATCAAAAGGAATAGACTACTCGTTTAGATCCCTGTAGGAGAAAAAAATTGGCCATGCCCGAAACACAACCGGATTTTACTCGCCGCGACGCTCTCAAGCTAGCCGGTGCCAGCGCGGCCGTTGCCGCCGGAACCAGCAAGCTTGTGGAAGGCGCGCCGTGGATTCAGAAGGTGAAAGCCGCGAACGACACGGTTCAGTACGGCATTATCGGCGTCGGCAGCCGCGGCTGGTATCACACGAAACACCTGAAGAACATTGATTCTGGACGCTGCACAGCTCTCTGCGACGTGGACCAGAGCCATCTGGACCGCGCCGCCGAAACCATTGGAACCAATCCCGCAAAGTTTAAAGACTATCGCGAGTTGCTGGACCGCAAAGATGTGGATGCGGTGCTGATTGCGACTCCCCTCTTTCTGCATTTCCCCATTACGCGCGATTCTCTGATGGCAGGCAAACACACTTTTTGCGAAAAGAGCATGGTGTTCAAACCGGAGGAAGTGCATGCACTTCGCGCGCTGGCAAAAGAACACTCCAAGCAGATTCTGCAGGTGGGTCTGCAACGCCGATACAGCCGTTTCTACCAGGCTGTAAAAGACATGGTCGATAAGGGCATTCTGGGCGACGTCACGCATATGCAGGCGCAGTGGCACCGGAATCCGGGTTGGAAAATGACGCCCTATAACAATCCCGCCGAACAGAAGCTAAAGAACTGGCGCCTTTACAAAGAATATTCGGCAGGCATGGCGGGTGAACTGGCTTCGCATCAGGTAGACGTGGCGGATTGGATGTTCGGATCCGCGCCGGAATCCGTAGTGGGCGTGGGCGACCAGAGTTTCATTTTCGATGGCCGCGACATTATGGATAACATCCAGATGATTTATAAATACCCGGCGCGCGCTGACGGGAAAGGTTCTAAGAAATTCAGCTGCAGCTATATATCGACCAACTCGCACCTTCCTTATTTCAATTCAACGCGTACCGAGTTCGGCGAACTGATCATGGGAACGGCGGGCTCAGTGGAAATCACCGTCGGGGACGACAACAATCCGGCGCTGGCAACCTGGTTCCGCGAACCGACGCCGCCGCCCACGGTTACTAAGGCCGGCGCGGTAAAGGAAAATTACGTCGCCGGTGCCACCATGGTTGCCGCCGGATCGCAAAAGGGCGTCCCCATTCTGCTTGAAAAAGATGCCAATCATTCGAATGACAGCTTCCTGACCAGCGAAATGAAGTATGCCCGCCGTTATCTTTACAGCAAGGGCGTGCTGGTGCCGGAAGAGGGACGAAATCCGGTCGATATTCAATTCGACCGGTTCTTCGAATGCGTGAAATCCGGCGCGAAACCGACGGCCGACGTAGAAGTAGGCTTGGCGGATTCGACGGCTGTCATCTTATCGAATATGGCGATGGAGCAGGACCGCAAAGTCTATTTCAACGAAATGGATAAGTTAGGTAAAGGCTCGGATAGCAAGGCGAACGCTAAGAAAGCATAAACGGCTCGGCCCAAAGCGTTTTTTACCCTAAAAAACTACAGGTTTGCAAGCATCGCAACAACGCTCTATTGCACGTGTGACAATTCTGGCATGTCGCACGGCGGCTTCAATGAACAGGAAGCAATCTGGCGTTTTGCGGGGAAACTGTTGGCGGGGTTCCTACAAAAACCGTTTCCCGCGCAGCAACTGGCGCAGTATTCGCAACGCCCTCGGGCAAGAGGCCTGACTTTAATGGGCACTTTCTGAAAGCCGGTCCGTTCGCTTCAGCCAGTCCCGGAACATAGCGGTATAGCTTTTTACTTCGCTGCTCTGCTGCAGTTGTTCCAGCGTGAACATCATCTTCAGGCTCCAGTTGCGGTATTGCGCTGTCGTGCCGGGCAGATTTTGCTGGGCGTGTTCCTTCGATAAATCTTCCTGATTGATGACCAGCAGCATGGAAGGCGTTGAGGCCAGAAAGCCGACAATGGCGTTGTGAAGTTCGCCGGTCAGTCCAGGAATCTGCGCGGCATCGCGCGATACGTAAGCGGGCAGCAGCGCTGACTCCCACAACACATTGAGCATCTTCTGTTTTTCGCGGAAGCGGTCTGCCCTTTGAGACTGGTAGCCAGCTTCATCGAGCATACCCGCGCGGCGGCGGCTTTCAATGTCTTCGCACGTCCAGAAACCGGCAAGGGTGGGAAGATCGTGGGTTGTAGAAGAAACTAAAGCCTGCTTCGGATACTCGCTGGCCTTTTTATATTCCCCGTTTTCACGGCGCTCGAAGTAGAAAAGACGGTAACTCAGAATGCCGAAGCGGGCCAGCGTTTCTCTGGTCTCCGGTTCCACGGTTCCCAGATCTTCACCAACCACCAGCACTTTGTTACGAACGCTCTCCAGAGCCAGGATGCGAATCAGATCGCGCGAGAAATCGCGAACGTAGGCGCCATCAGCGGCGGTTGCCTGGCCCGGAATCCAGAACAAGCGGAAAAAACGCATCACATGATCGATGCGCAGAGCCCCGCCATGCCGGCAGGTTTTGCGGATGGATTCGGCAAAAAGCCGATACCCGGTTGCCCGGTGATGATTTTTATTCGGTGGAGGGAATGCCCAATCCTGGCCGGCGGGCGAAAAATCGTCAGGAGGTGAGCCGACGCGGCAACCGCTTACATAGAAAGGCCGGTGCGCCCACAGATCGCTGCCGCAACTGTCGGTAGCCAGAGCCAGGTCGTGATACAAGCCGATGGCCATGCCAGCTTCTTTGGTGGCGAACTCCTGGGCTTCCGTTAATTGCCTGCTGATAAGCCACTGGATGTAACTATAGAATTCGATCTGATCCGCGTGTTCTTTCTGAAACAATTTTGTTTCTGACGATTCGGGGTCTTGATAACCAGCGGGCCAATCCGGCCAGACCCAGAGATCGGGGTTTTCTGAGTGCAGTTTTTCATCGAGGGCACTGTAAGTGGCAAAGCGCCGCAGCAAGTCGCCTTCCGCTTCAATAAAGCGCTTCAACTCAGCTCGGTTCTGATGAATCTGGAACCATGCAAACATCAGCCTTAACACGCGAAGCTTCAGCGCGTGCACCCGTTCGTACTCTACGTGCGTAGCCGCGCGTAATTGGCGTATCTCATGCTGAGTTTCAGCACTGTGAAACAGCTCTGCCGCGCCGACAAATTCTTCGAACGCTTCCAGGTCAAGATAGATAAAATTCTGATAAAAAATGCTGTTCGGCAGATAGGGGCTGGCGTTATATGGCTGGCGGTTGTGGATGGCGTGCAGCGGGTTCAATGCAATGAAGCTGACGCCCAACTCCGTCGCGGCCCACTTGGCGAGATCGCGCAGATCGCGAAAATCACCGCACCCCCAGTTTCGCGCGGACCTCACCCCATAGAGAGTGACGGCGAAACCCGCTGATTTGCCGCCGTCCTCCAGGAAGGCGGGAAGGTAGGCACGGTCCGGCGTAATGATGAGTTGGCAGAAGGATGTGCGGTCATCGAAACGAACCGTCAATTCGTAATAACCCAAAGGCAGGCTTTCCGGCATTACGATTTCGCCATGAGCATCGGGAGCCGCGGTCCATCGCGAGGTCTCGCCGCCTTCCCGTTTCAGTTCCAACTCCAAGGGGCCACCCGCGCCGGTGATAGGAAGACGAACAGGCTGCTGATTGACACTCGCCACGCGGCATCGCGCAATTAAATCACGGCCGCTCTTGTCATTTGCGTCGCGCAAAGCGGATTCAATCGCCCCTTGTGAACTGGCGTCAATGCCCAGGGCTTCCACAATGGAACGCTTAGTTTCAGGGGACGTGACGTGCCGGTTCCCGAAAATATCCCAGAACTCGGGTTCAATGCCGCAGTGCTGCGCGGCATGGTTCAATGCATCGTCGTATGAGTGGAAAGTCATGTGCACGGGAGCGA
>JAYTGM010000474.1:0-23317 GCA_043733425.1 Terriglobia bacterium | reverse complement strand
ATCGCATGATGCTCAATCAATTCGTGAATGCCAGAAAGATGCAGCCTGGCGTGAACGGAACTGTCGAACTGAAGGGGCAGGGAACTATCTTAATCAGCCAAGTACAGGGGCCGAAGAACAGCTCAACTACCAAGGTGAGCGTTGGCACTCTGAGTGGAAACGTGAGCGCCACCGGAATAGTAATGGATGGACGCGCGCTGGGCGATGCAACGCTTGTCGCAAGCACGCAGGGCAAGATTGTGAGAGCGCATCTGGAAAGCAACCTGGCACAATCTTCCATACGCGGCGATGGCAGCGTGGGTCTTACGGCAGATTACCCGACTCAAGCTACAGTCACTTTCAGCAAAGTGGACCTTGCTGTTTTACGCAGGCTCTTTGCGCCCCCCAAAGCGGGCCAAATGCAGTTTGGCGGAACGATGGAGGGCAAAGTGGAATTGAGCGGTCCGGCTGCTACCCCTCGGCTGATGACCGCGCGGCTCGAAATTCCTTCTTTGCTGGTAAAGCCAGATCCGCTTACCGGTCCAGCCGCGCGCCTGGGCGATCTAAGCATCACCAATACTGAGCCGATCCGGATCACAATGGCCAACCAAATTGTACGTGTGGAAAGTGCCAAACTAAAAGCCCGCAATACCGATTTTTCCGTCCTGGGCGAAGTGCGGCTTGCCGATAAGCAGCAGCTCGCTCTTCGTGGCGTTGGTACGGTGGATGCCTCGCTCGCTCAGATCTTCGACAAAGATCTAACCAGTTCCGGAACCTTGACTCTGACCGCAAACGTTCGTGGCAGCTTTGACGATCCGCAGATTACCGGCCGGGCTGATCTGAAAGGTCTCAACGTGTCATACGCTGGCTTGCCGAATGGCATTTCGAATGGCAACGGCCGCATTCTATTCGATGGAAGCCGGGCCACCATTGAGACGCTTACTGCACAGACAGGCGGCGGTAATTTGAAGCTGACCGGCTTTGCAGCCTTCGGCGGACCCTCATTAGCCTTCCGGCTGGAAGCGAATGCCAACGGGGTACGCGTGCGTTATCCGGAAGGCGTAAGTTCCGTGAGTGATGCGGCACTGACCTTGACCGGAACCTCAGAGCGTAGCGTGCTAGCTGGCGACGTTACCATTCAAAAAATTTCGTATAACCCCCGGAGCGATCTTGGGTCTATCCTCTCCTCAGGTCCTTCTTCCGCTCCCTCCGCCGCACCGACGGGCATCTTGGCAGGTATGCAATACGACGTGCGGGTACAAACGTCACCTGACATTACGTTTCAAAGTGGTTTGGCGCAGAATCTGGAAACGGAAGCGAATTTGCGGCTACGCGGCAGTGCCACCAATCCGGCATTGTTGGGCCGCGTAATTATCACGCAAGGAAATCTGACTTTCTTCGGCAACAAGTACACCATCAACCAGGGCACCATCAACTTTTACAATCCGGTCAGAATTGAGCCGATACTTAATATCGATTTAGAAACGAAAGCCCGCGGCGTGGACGTCACGCTTACCGTGTCGGGACCCATCAACAAGCTGAACGTAACTTACCGAAGCGATCCACCATTGCAGTTCGCCGATATTGTCGGCCTGCTGGCAACCGGGAAGACTCCGAGCGACCCTACGATAGCCGCCCGGCAGACCGGTACTCAACAAAGCTGGCAACAGCTAGGGGCGACGGCACTAGTCGGTCAGGCGATTGCAAGCCCCGTAGCTGGGCGGCTTCAGCGATTCTTCGGCGTCAGCAAGCTGAAGATCGATCCGCTGCTACCAGGCTTGGGCGGCTCCGGCGGAGGATCGAGCGGGGGTAGCCCCGGGGCCCGCCTGTCTATTGAGCAGCAGATTACGCCTAACATCATTTTCGATTACGTAATCAATACGAACTCCACTTCATCCCAACTGGTCCGTGTGGAATGGGCTTTCAGTAAGCAGTGGTCGGCTGTGATTCTAAGAGAAGAAAACTCAGCCTTCGGTATCGATTTTCAATACAAACAACACTTCAAGTAGGCGTCAACGCCCCTGGCATTTTGGGCAGTAGTGGCTGGAGCGCTGGGTGATCACGATGCGGCGGATGGGCGTGCCGCAGTGTATACAAGGTTCGCCTTTCCTGCCGTAAACGCGATGCTGGTTCTGGAACGAGCCGCGCTGGTTTTCCGCATCCACGTAATCTGAGATGCTGCTGCCACGCGCGGCCACCGCTTCGCGAAGTACCTCTTGTACCGCGGCATGCAAGAAAAGAGCGCGCTTGCGGGACACTGTGCGGGCCGATGGATGAATGCCGGCGCGGAACAAAGCTTCATCCGCATAAATATTCCCCAAACCCCGCACGAACATCTGGTTTAGAAGGCGGCTTTTGATTCGACCTTTACGCGCTGCCAATCGCTCAAGAAATTCTGCTTCAGGCACCGCAAGAGCGTCGGGTCCCAGTCTCGCGACGCGTTCGGGCAATGTTTCCGAGCTTTCCATGCCGCCGAAAGTCCGGGCGTCTGTATAGGTAAGTTCACCGTTTGAAAACGTGAAAATGACATGCGTGTGCTTCTCTCTGGGCGCATTCCATCGCAGCTTGCCGGTCATTCCCAGGTGAACAATCAGATAGCCGGAGGGCGCAAGAGCCAGCACGATAAATTTTCCGTGCCTGGCCACGTCCAGAATGGTGCGGCCCAGAGGCGGCTTACCCTTAAATATGCGGGGCAGCCCAATTTCAATGTTCTCAATGCGCTGTCCGGTCAGGTAAGGCACCAAACTGCGCACCACGGTTTCTACTTCGGGTAGTTCGGGCACGCTGGGACGTTAAACCCCGCGCGCATCCAGCACTTCACGCACCCGGGTGAGCAGAGCGTCGGGTGTAAAGGGCTTATGCAGAAAGATGCGCTCTCTCTCCATGCCCGCGGGCGGATCGCGGTAGCCGGAAACATAAAGCACTTTTAAAGAAGGATTCATTTCGGCTAGCCTGTCGCCAAGCTCAATACCTGTCATATTCGGCATAACCACATCCGTCACTACCATATCGATCCGCCCGGTATTCGCTTCATAAGCGGCAAGCGCCTCCTTCCCATCGCGGGTTTCGAGCACCGTATAACCGTTGGTTGCCAGCACTGCATGAATCAGTTTGCGAACGCCGTCTTCATCGTCAGCCACAAGAATAGTTTCGGTTCCGCGCGGCCCGCGGGCGCGAGTGGTCCGGAGTGCGGCGCCTGCATTCTCTTTCTGGCGGGGGAAGAAAATCTCAAAAATGGTGCCTGAGTTCTGCTCACTGTACACGTTTACGTGTCCGCGCGCCTGCTGCACAATGCCGTAAACAATAGAAAGGCCAAGCCCGCTCCCCTTGCCACGGTTCTTGGTTGTGAAGAACGGTTCGAACAAGTGTCCGCGCGTTTCCGCATCCATGCCGATGCCGGTATCGCTCACCGCTAATAAGACGTAGTCACCTGGTTCCATTCCGGGCCGTGAGCCCGTTTGGCCCGGTTTGATTTCGGTATCCAAAGCTTCCACCACGAACCTGCCGCCCTTGGGCATGGCGTCGCGCGAGTTCATGGCTAAATTCACAATCACTTGTTCCAACTGAGCGGGGTCGGCCTTGATTTTGCCAACGGAGGCACTTGGCATCACCACTACGGAAATCTGATCTCCCATTAAGCGCTTCAGCATGGTTTCCATGCCGCTTAACAAAAGAGGAAGGTCCACAATTTTCGCGTGTGTATTTTGCCCACGGCTGAACGCAAGTAATTGACGCGTCAGACCGGCGGCGCGCTCCGCGGCTGATAATATCTCTTCCGCGAATCTGCGCATCGGGTTGGTGGCGGCCATTTCAGAACGCAACATCTCGCTATAGCCCGTTATCACCGTGAGCAAATTATTGAATTCGCCCGCAACACCTCCCGCCAGCCTTCCGACAGCCGCCATCTTTTGCGATTGATTGAGCTGATCCTGCAACTGCCGGCGGGAGGTGATATCGCGCAAGACAAAGATCGCGCCGGAAATCTTACCATCCTGATCGCGTATCGGTGCGGCGCTTTCCTCCACGGAAATGGAATGACCGTGGCGCGACGTGAGCATTTTGTGTGTGTTGCTCTGATAGGATTCGCCATCCGTGAGAAGCAGTTTCAAGGGCGTATCTACAGCATCTCCACTCACATCGTCTTTCAGCACCAGCACTTTGGCCAGCGGTTGGTTGCATGCCTCCGATAGCGGGCAGCCGATCATCGCCTCGGCAACCGGGTTTAGGAACGTCACGCGTCCGGCTCTATCGGTCACCAGCACCGCATCACCAATGCTGGTAAGCGTGGCCGTCAACCGTACTTTGCTGTAGCGAAGTTCTGCAACAAGAAAGGTGATTAACAGTGAAGTCATCACAAACGTCAAAAGCCGCGCGGCTTCGGTCCAACTGCTGATCGCCAAGCTATAAAGGGGCGGCACGAAAAAGAAATCGATCACCGCAGTGCTGAGGACCGTGGCCAGCAAGCCTGCATTACGCCCGAAAAACCAGGAAGACACCAGCGTTACAGTAACGAACGGAAGAAAAAAGTTCGGTTCAATAATTTGCTTGAGAATGAGTGAGGTGACCAGAGCCCAGGCAATCAGGCCGCATACGATGGCGTAGGTCACAACAGCGGAGCGTTGTGTGGGCATTTAGCTGGGTAGATTAGAGATCATTGTAACGGGAAGCTTCACCCGCGGGCCGGGTCTTCCAGCGCCGGTGAATCCAAAGCCATTGATCGGGATACTCGGCAATTGCCGTTTCCACCGCTTTTTGAATGGCGGCAGTATCGCGAGCGGGGTCGCCAATCATGGGTACTTCCGGGTAAAAACGAAGAATGTATTTCCGTTCCGCTTCAGACCAGACCGCGAAACCTGGAATAACAGCGGCCCCCGAATGGGAAGCAAGTTTGGCAAAACTGATGTTGACGCACGCGGGGACGCCGAAGAACGGGACAAAGACCCCTGTGTCGGCACCCACATTCTGGTCAACTAGAATTCCGACAGCTTCATTCTCGCGAAGAGCTTTCAAAATGGGACGCGCGAAATCGCGCTTGCCGATGAGCGTATTACCGGAGAGTGCGCGGCGGTTTTCCACAAAGCGGTCAATCAGTGCGTTATCGAGCGGCCGGACCACCACTTGCATCGGTTGTGCCATCAGGGCATGGGAGAAAGCGCTGAGTTCCCAGTTGCCCAAATGCGCGGTGGCAAAAAGAACGCCCTTCCCCCGCACTAAAGCTTCAGTGAAATGACTGAATCCTTCATATCGAATCCATTCGTGAACAGTTTGTTTCGAAATTGAGGGGAAGCGCGCGAAAGCGACGAGAAGCCGGCCCAGGGAGCGAAAAACGCCATCTGTAATGGCCGAACGTTGTAGCAGCGTGAGTTCCGGCAGAGCGAACTCCAGGTTCCTCAGGGCGATGCGGCGCAGGCGGGGAACCGCGCGATCCAAAAGCGTCGCATAAAAAAGGCCCAACCTGTCAGCGAGCGGGCGAGGTGCATATTCTAAAGACGCCACGATAAGGCGCGCCGCGCTGTACTCAATTAGTGCGAGGGCTCTGGATTTCCGTGCGATACCGTCGTTCCTATGCGATCCATCCGCCACCCAGAATCAGGTCTGCGTCGTGAAATACAGCCGCTTGTCCAGGCGAGACGGCACGTTGCGGCTCGTCAAAGCGGACCTCCACGCCGTCTGAAACTGGATAGAGCGTGGCGTGAGCGGGCTGGTGGCGGTGCCGGATTTTCACCTGCGCACGGCGGGGCGCGCTGATCTGTGCAATCGAAACCCAATTCACATCTTTCGCTACCAGGGTGGAGCGAAGCAGAGCCTCACTTGCCCCTACGGTCACTTGGTGGCTCCCGGGGTCAGTTGAAATTACGTAAAGCGGTTCGGGAGCTGAGATGCCCAGCCGCTTACGCTGACCGACCGTAAAATGATGCACTCCCGCGTGAGAACCCAACAGCTCGCCCGCCTGTGAAACAATCTTTCCCTTCGCCTGAGGAGCGGCGGACCCTTGCTCTTTCAAATACGCATCCAGGAACGCCGCGTAGTCGTTGTTGGGCACGAAGCAGATTTCATAGCTCTCTGGCTTTTCAGCAACCGCCAGATTTAGAGTCCGCGCCAAATCGCGAACGTCCGATTTTTTCCTCTCGCCCAGCGGAAAGAGACTTCGCGAAAGCTGTGCCTGCGTCAGTCCGAAGAGAAAATATGTCTGATCTTTCGTGCTGTCAAGAGCAGTGCGCAGTTCGTACCTGCCCGTCTCCGCATGGCGCGTGATGCGGGCATAGTGCCCGGTGGCCACATGCTGGGCACCCACGGTATCCGCCATGGCCAGGAACTGATCGAACTTTATGAAGTTGTTACAGAGCGTGCAGGGAATGGGCGTGCGCCCTGCCAGATATTCCGCCACAAAGGGAGCAATAACATGCTCTTCAAATTGCTGTTCGAAGTTGACAACGTAATAAGGTATGCCAATCTGCTCGGCCACGTGCCGCGCATCATACACATCGTCCAGCGAACAGCAGCGCCCGGTGGTCTTATCCGACGCAAGTTCTGGAAGACGGCGCTGATTCCAGAGTTGCATCGTCATCCCCACCACGCGCTTGCCTTCACTGGCGAGCAAGGCGGCCACGGCGGAGCTATCGAGCCCGCCGGACATCGCTACCACAATCGGAAATTCACTGTCAGGCATGTGTTAGAACCCTATTACTTCGATGCGGTTCTGTCGAGATGCGGCGCAGGTGAGCTACACTTTCCTCCACAGCCTGAACCAAAGCCACTACCTCCGCGGCCGTATTCTGCGGCCCTAATGAAAATCGAAGGGAACTCCTGGCGTCGCGAGGTGCCAAACCGATTGCGGTCAGTACATGAGACGGTTCCACGGCACCGCTGGAACACGCTGCGCCGCTGGAGACGGCAAAGCCGCGCAAATCGAGTGAAATCAGCAGAGCTTCCCCTTCAATCCCGTCGAAGCGGATATTGGTGGTATTCGGGATACGAGTACCTTGCCCATTCACGGTTGCGTGACTGATCCGGGCCAGAATCTGCTGCTCTAAAAGATCACGCAGCGCGCTAACTCCAGACCAATCGGCCGTTTCCACTGCGGCTGCAAAAGCGACAGCGCCAGCGACATTCTCCGTTCCCGGCCGTCGATCGCCCTCGTGATGGCCGCCCCAGGAGGTTGCATTCAGCGGGGTGCCTTTACGAACATACAGCGCCCCTATTCCCTTGGGAGCGCCTAGCTTATGACCGGAGACGGTATAAAGGTCCACACCAAGTTCAGTAACGCTGACCGGAATCTTTCCAAACGCCTGAACGCCATCGGCGTGTAGCAATACGCCCGCAGCCCGTGTAATTTTTCCGATCTCAGCTAGAGGTTGAATAGTACCGAGTTCATTGCTCGCGTGAATCACGGAAACCAGCCTTGTTTCAGCCCGGAGCGCCCGGCCGATAGCAGCCGGATCCACGATACCGGTGTGCAGTACTGGAACTAACGTAACTGAAGTACCTGCGCGTTCGAGGGCGGCAGCAGTTGCCAGCACCGCGGGGTGCTCAATGGAGGTAACTATGATGTGGTCTCCCGGTCCGGCAACTCCGCGCAGCGCCAGATTATCGGCTTCCGTGCCACCGCTTACGAAAACAATTTCTTTCGCATTCGCACCCAAACTCTGAGCGATAACGCGGCGGGCACCTTCCAGTTTTTGTTTGGCAATTTGCCCCAAGCGGTGAATGCTAGACGCGTTTCCGTACGCTTCATCAAGCGCTGCCAGGTAAGCCTCTCGCACGGGAGCGGTCAGGGGAGATGTTGCGTTGTGATCGAAATAGTGGTGTCGCACTTCTCTTTCAGTTTAGCTTTGTAAGGTGAGCAACACTTCAGCCTTTACGCCGGTAGTCACGTTATTGACAGATTTCGGGCTGCGGGATCATTTTGCGGGCGTGCTGCAAGGCGCTGTACTGAGTGTGTGCCCCGCCGCGCGGATTGTGGACATTTCGCACGAAGTGACGGCGTTCGACATTCTGGAAGGCGCCTTCCTGCTGGCGCAATCCTGGCGCTATTTCCCTGTGGGAACAATTCACGTGGTGGTGGTAGATCCGGGAGTGGGCAGCAACCGCAGGCCCATCATTATGCAATCCGCGGGACATCTTTTTGTGGCACCGGATAACGGTGTGTTGTCCATGGTTTATGGCGAGGAGGAACACGCTGTATGGCACGCAAGCGAAGAGCGCTTTTTCCGCCAGCCGGTGAGCCAAACCTTTCATGGACGGGATGTATTTGCTCCCATCGCGGGGCACTTGGCTTTGGGTGTCGCGCCCAGTGAGTTTGGCCCTGCAATCGACGACTATATGCGCCTGCCGATTGAAAAGCCGGTACGCACCGCTAGGCGCGGGTGGACGGGTGCCGTGCTGAAAATTGACCGGTTCGGAAACATGATCACGAACTTCCGCGCGGACGAGTTCGCGCGTGTTTACGAACAGGATTTCGAGGTATTAGTGGGCTTACGCGCCATTGAAAAAGTTCAGCGCAACTATGCTGCGGCACTTCCGGGCGAAGTTTTCTTTATCGAAGGGAGTTCCGGATATTTTGAAATTGCAGCATCTCAGGCGAGCGCGGCTAAGATTCTGGGGTGCGGGGTAGGGGCTCCGATTGAGCTTCGGCTGCTGTAGATTCGGGCCGGTAGAAACTCAACGTATTCTCCCCTTGACGGAGTTCGCGATAACGCGTCAGGCACCCGTATGAAGCAGAGAGGGGAGTACGTGACGAGTGCTGAGCAATTACAACTTTGGCGCGTGTGCCGGGCTCGCCTAATGTTTCGAGCGTGATGGAATATTCCGCTGTGAGCGGATACGGTGGGTCAAGAAAGATAATATCCGCCAAGCTGGATGACAGCCTTTTCCGCACGGTGCCCCGCAGAAGCGACGTGCGCGCTGCTACATCGATCAACTTCAGGTTAGCTTCAATAACAGCGATGGCTTCCTTCGATTTTTCGATGAAGACCACATGGGCAGCTCCACGGCTGAGTGCTTCAATACCTACCGCGCCAGAGCCGGCATAAGCATCCAGGAAAATGCCGCCAGGCAAAGCGGGCGCAAGGATATTGAACAGAGATTCGCGCAGACGGTCCGGCGTCGGCCGCACCTCAAGGCCTGGAACACTCTTCAGTAATCGGCTTTTGAACTCGCCTGAAATAACTCGCACGTTCGGTAACTTAAGCGGCGAATAATCGCTGTACCTTAGCCTGCCCGGCTGCGGTGTGTATCAGGCTCATGTGCTTATTGTCTCACTGGCGCAAAGCGAATTTGCAGATTTGTCCCAGCGTCTGCTACTATCTGACAGGCACTAAACTGGTTTTATTCCTTTGAACTGCCTCACACCCCCCAACGGAGTTAACACAACCACTGAATGAGCTTTACAGTATTTTTAGGTAATCTACCCACCTGGGTTACCGCGGACGAGATTAAGCAATGGCTTTCCGCGGAAGACCTGGTAGCGGATTCGGTAAAAGTCATCCGCAACCATGAAACGCAGGAATCCAAAGGATTTGCGTTTGTGGAAGCGCCCACGGCAGACGAGATGCAGGCGATTATTCGCCGATTCGATCGCGCACCGCTTGAAGATAAGCTGTTGCGAGCGAACCCCGCTCAGCCGTCCAAGGGCAAAGGACAACCTCTAAACGGAAGTTCGGCACCTTCTTCACGCGAAGCTCGCGTGGGAGTGGGTGTTGGCGCCGGAACAAGCAACGGTGCCGGAAACGGCCGCAGAACCCGGGGCGGTAAACGCGAACGGGACGGTGAACCAAAAAGCGCCTTCGCAACTGAACTGGCAAAAGCACTGTAAAGGGTTGGTTTCTTCAATCCTTTTCACTGGTGTGAATGCCGGGCACGCACAATGGAGCGTATATCGGCGGTTTTTCGAAGGCTGACGCCATTGGCAAGAGCATTGCCCAAATGGTCCTATGATTTCTCCATGGCACCGGATGCTTGCTCTGGCAGGGTTTCTATTCTGTCCGTACACGCTTGGTGCAGGCCAGCCTCCGCAGGATGCGAATCATTTCGCTTCCTCTGTCAACGTTAATTCCCGCTACATCATTGAGCAGGTTGAAGTGTCGGGTTTCCCGGCACGGAAGCTTAGTGATTCTCTCCAGACTAAACTCCGCAAGCTGTTAGGCACCCCGTACGATACCGAAACCCTCAACGATTTTGTTCATTCTCTCCGCAAAGATCTTCACGCGAAGACCGTAAAGCAGCACTTGGCGCGTGGCTCGGCACCGGAGATGGTGAAAGTTATTTTCGAAGTGGAACGGCGTTCGGTGACGCTGGATATTTCAGTCCCCAAATTTTTATATCACTCAAAGCAGGGCTGGAGTGCTCAAATGCTCGCCTCCACAACGGTGGCCAGGAATCACAGTTTCGTTTTCGGGCTGGTGAGCGATGGCGATGAACTGACAGAGCGTTTCACGGGCACACAGGCGGCTTACGAAAATCTGCATGTGGGGTCTGACCGGCTAAGGTTTCGTTTCGCGTTTGAGGATTATCACCAACAGTGGAATCGGGCTACCAACCTTGCCTTGAGCGATCCTACGCAGCTTAGCCCCGCGCTCCGCACAGTGTCCCCGGAGCTATACCGCGCCCGGCGCAATTTTCAACCCACATTTTCCTTCGCCGCCACGCCTTCGCTGGTTGTTACATCCGGGCTCAGCTTTGAGCGGCTGCAGGAAACCCTTCCCTTCTCACAAATCGAAGGGGCAAACGCTTTCACTGCCGCCATTCAGTTCCACAAGCGGTTCGATGGTGAACTTTCCGGCGGTCGACAAGCGGATGCGGCGTATAGCATCAGAGTTGCCACCAAAGCCCTGGGGAGTGATTACCTCTATACCCGCCACCATTGGACGGCAGGTTACAGCTTCACTCGCGGCCGCCACTCCATTTCCGATCAGATTACGGCGGGGTACATCTCCGGTCGTGCGCCGCTGTTTGAGCGTTTTGTCCTGGGCACCAGTTCACTATTGCGCGGCTGGAATCGTTACGAGATCGATCCACTGGGCGGCAACCGCCTATTGCACAATTCTGTTGAGTATCGTTATCGTAAAGCCAATGTTTTCTATGACACCGGCTCATTATGGAGCCGCGGCAAGGTGCCGAGCCTGAAGCATTCGGTGGGAGTTGGCATGCGGCAGAGCATATTTTCGCTTGCGGTTGCATTCCCCGTGCGGGAGGGCCGCATGGACCCAATCCTCATGATAGGCATGAATTATTGATGTTCTGCCTGACGCGAAGATGGTTCCTGCTGGCAGGTGTAACCGCGCCTTTCGCGGCCGCGCTGGGTGCACAGGAACTGACCGCGCGTCTTGATTCCGCAAACTTGCTTTATGTCGCCGCACCCGGTCTGCATTTTTTGAGAGGCAAGCCTCAAGAGCGGCTAAAAGATGGTGCGACGGTAGCGCTTTTAGGCCAGATCACTCTTTCACTCGATGCGAACGTCACCATCGCGACACGTGCCGTTGCACGATTCGCTCTGAGCTATGACATTTGGGAAGAGCGCTTTTCCGTGAGCCGCGTGGCGGTTGTTCACCAGGAAACCGCTGCCAGGACTGCATCTCACCTCTCATCGGAAGCGGCAGAGGCTTGGTGCCTGAACCATTTATCGGTGGACACTTCAATTTTGCCGGCCGGCCGCCAATTCTGGATTCGTTTGGAACTGCGTGTGGACGATGGGCGGGAGGGTAGCCAGATTATCGGCGAACCCGGCATCAACCTCACGCGCCTGATTGAAATTTTCAGCCGGCCCGCGCACTCGCAGCAGCAGCGCTGGCAATTGGATTACGGTCCGGTACACATAACAGATCTGCGGAGGAGTTCCTAGTGACCACACTTCGCACCAAGCTGGTGGTGGTTTTTATGGCTGCGACTCTGGTTCCACTTCTCGTCACATTGTGGATTACAACATCCCTGCTGGAACGCAGTTTGAGCTACGCTTCCACGCAGGAACTGGATACCCTGTCGCGCACGCTCGAAAACACGGGCCGCGAATACTACCAGGCTGCCCGCCAGCAGTTGAAGGAAGATGCCGTGAGCGGTCGCGCCGCCGCGTCGAGACCTATTCGTTCCAGTTGGAGTGAAGCACAGAAAGAGTTCTGGGCTTCCGGTGACGCCGAACGGTTTCGGTTGGAGGGTACGCGGCAGGAGCGCTTGCAGTATATGGTCCGTGAGGCTTCAGGCCTGGCCATTTACGCGATGCCGCTGGGGCTCGAAATGGCGGGCGTGACGGAACAATACCGGCTTGCCCGCCAGACCATCGCCGATAACCGTGCCCGCAACCTGCGCCGCGGCTTCAATTACACGTACGTGATTTTGACCGTCGCAATCTGGCTGGCGTCGCTGCTGGTTTTGATCTTTCTCGCGAAGCGCATCAGCAAACCGATACAACAACTGACGGCGGGTTTGAGCGAACTCGCAAAGGGCAACTTCTCGGCCCGCTTGCCGCCTCTTTCCGGGTTGGGGCGGCAGGACGAAGTAGCTCTCGCCACCAGCGCTTTCAACGAAACAGCGGGCCAACTGCAATTCAGCCGCGACCGGCTGGTTTATCTCACTCAACTGGCAAGCTGGCAGGTGCTGGCCCGCAAAATGGCGCATGAAGTGAAGAATTCCCTCACTCCGATTCGGCTAACAGTGGAGGAGATGGTGGCGCGGCATTCGGAAAGCGATCGTAGTTTTTTGGAGCAAGCGGCCAGCATTGTGGTAGACGAAGTGGAATCTTTGGAACGCAGGGTACGGGCGTTCTCTGAGTTTTCCGCCGAGCCCGAGGTGTTTGCTGAAAGAATCGATGTGAACCAGGTTTTGGAAGAACGGATCGCTTTTCTGAAGAGTGCGCATCCGGAAGTCAGCTACGCCGTGCGCCTCTCGGAAGCTGTTCCCAGCGCGATGGCGGACGAAGATCTGGTGAAAGGAATTCTTGTAAATCTGCTTGAAAACGCCGCCGAGGCCGCAGGGTCAGGCGGGCAGATTCTGGCATCGACCTCTACTTCTTCTGAACGAGTGCTGATTGAAGTTCACGATTCCGGCCCAGGCCTGAGTGAACAGGCACGCAACTCGCTTTTCCAGCCCACAATCTCATTCAAGAAACGCGGAATGGGGCTGGGGCTTTCCATCGCGCGCAAGAGTGCCCTGATCCTGGGCGGCGACCTTGTTCTGGTGAGCGGAGAGCTAGGCGGCGCGGGCTTTCGAGTAGTTCTTCCGGTGGCGCATGATCACTAGACGCGTCTTGATTGTGGATGACGAAGAAAATATCGGCCGGTCACTGCGGCTGATTCTGGAACGTGAAGGATATGCGGTAAACGTCTTCCGGTCGGTGGCGGACTTTCGTAGATTCCCTGATCCGCAACGGATTGATGTTTTCCTTTTTGACGTTCGGCTTCCTGACGGAAGCGGGACCGATCTGCTTCGGTCTTTGCAACAGCAGGAAGTCCGATCGCCCGTCATTATGATCTCCGGCCATGCCACGATCGCCGATGCCGTGGAAGCGATACGAGCGGGCGCTTTTGACTTTTTGGAAAAGCCGCTGAGCCGGGATCGTGTCCTGGTGGCTCTGAAGAATGCGCTGTCACAGGCAACACTGCGGCAGGAGAATGAAAAGCTTCGTGAAATTGTAGGTCCCGGGCCGCGCATGATCGGCTCCAGCCCCGCGTTCGAACGCGCCGTCACTCAGGCGACAATGGCTGCTAAATCCGATGCCCGCGTTTTGCTGGTGGGCGAATCGGGCACGGGCAAGGAATTGCTTGCCGCGCATTTGCATGAGTTGAGTCCCTTCAAATCGGGACCGTTCGTGAAGGTAAACTGCGCGGCCATTCCAACCGAACTGATTGAAAGTGAGCTGTTCGGACACGAGAAAGGCGCATTTACCGGAGCGACCGCCGCCCGCAGGGGTAAGTTTGAGCTGGCGGATGGCGGCACGCTATTCCTGGACGAGGTGGGAGATCTGCACGCGGGCTCACAGGCAAAACTTCTTCGCGTGCTTCAGGAAGGCGAATTTCATCGTGTGGGCGGTGAGCAGACCATTCGTGTTTCCGTGCGCGTCATCTCCGCGACAAACCGCGATCTGCAGGCTATGGTTGCGCAAGGCAAATTTCGCGAAGATCTGTATTACCGGGTGAGCGTGGTCCCTATTCAGGTGCCGCCGTTGCGCGAGCGCCCTCAGGATGTGCGGGCGCTGGCGCTTTACTTCCTGGAAGAGTTTTGCTCACGAAACAACTTCAGGCCCAAGCATTTGGATGAAGAGGTTTTCGAGCTCTTGGAAGGCTATAACTGGCCGGGGAATGCGCGAGAACTGCGGAATGTCATTGAACGCATGGCGATTTTGACTCAGGGCGAACAGATTCCCTTAGCATCCATTCCCGTGGAGATTCGCCTGCACCGTGAAGCCGGTCCTCGTTCTACCGTGCAGGAAGCGCGGGAGGGTGCTGAACGCGACCACCTGATGCGAGCGCTGGATTCAGCCGGCTGGAACGTCTCCGCCGCAGCGCGCGTTTTGGGCATTGAGCGCACAAATTTGCACAAGCGTATCCGTGCGCTAGGATTGACCCGTGCTCATTAGAATTTTAGCTGTCCTCTGCTGTCTTGTTTACAGCGTTTGGGGCCAGACGAATAACTTTTTCATCCAGGGGTCTGACCCACAGTTTGGCATGTATGCCAAGGATCAGAATTTTGTTCAGGAAACGGCCAATTTCGAATTTTTTATAGCTAACGTAAATCGATTGCAACCAATGTTCGCTGTAATCTGCGGAGACCTGATCAATAAGACCGGTGATAGCGCACAAATCGCGGAATATCACCGGATTGCGGGCAAGCTAAACCCAGCTATCAAGCTCTACAGCGTTGCCGGGAATCACGATGTGGGCAATGAACCTACGCCCGAGCGCCTTGCTGCCTATCGGAAGAATTTCGGCATGGATTGGTATAGCTTCCAGGAGACCGGAATTTACGGAATTGTGCTCAACTCCAGCGTGATCGCCTTTCCTGCCAAAGTGCAATCCGAAGCGGCGAAACAGGAGCAATGGTTGCGCGAGGAATTGGAGAAGGCAAAATTGAGTGGCCGCACGATCGTGATTTTCCAGCACATCCCCTGGTTCCTATCAAATCCCGATGAGCCCGACCAGTATTTCAATATCATTATGCCAATTCGAGCGAAGTATCTGAAATTGTTCGCCGAATCGGGGGTGCGCTACATTTTCGCGGGCCACTATCACCGGAACGCCGAGGGCACCGGCGCGGCCAACCTGGCCATGATCACCACGGGCCCTATCGGCATGCCAATCGGGCCGGATTCCTCAGGCTTCAGGATCGTGACGCTAAAGGGCGGGGAACTTCAGCAGCAGTATTATGGTTTGGGCAATATCCCGAACACCTACCCGCCGCCACCGCCTACAGTACACTGAAGAGTTCGCATGAAATTGCAAAGCCACACCATCACGCAGGGCCGCGACCGCGCGCCCGCCCGTTCCATGTACAAGGCCATCGGCTTTACGGATGAAGACCTGCGGAAGCCGATCATCGGCATCGCGAATACATGGACCGAGACCATGAATTGCAACTATAAGTTGCGGGATTTAGCTGTATACGTGAAAGCAGGGATCCGCGCCGCTGGTGGAACGCCCATGGAGTTCAACACCATCGCCATCAGCGACGGTATCACGATGGGCACCGAAGGCATGAAGGCCTCCTTAGTCAGCCGCGAAGTGATTGCGGATTCTATTGAGTTGATGGCGCGCGGACACATGTTCGACGGCATTGTCGCTCTGGTTGCGTGTGACAAGACGATCCCAGGCGCCGCCATGGCTCTGTTGCGCCTGAATATTCCCAGCATCATCATGTACGGCGGTTCCATTCTGCCCGGCCGCCACAAAGGCCGCGACATCACTATCCAGGACGTCTTTGAGGCCGTTGGCGCAAACGCAGCCGGAAAGATGAGCGATTTCGAATTGCTTGAAATTGAAAATCACGCCTGCCCCGGTGCGGGGGCCTGTGGCGGCCAATTTACCGCAAACACCATGGCTACCGTGATGGAACTGATCGGTCTTTCGCCCATGGGAACCGCGTCAGTGCCGCAGGTGGATATCCGCAAGGAAGATGTAGCCCGCCGGTGCGGAGACCTTGTGATGCGTTGCGTGCGCAATGATCTGAAGCCGCGCGATATTGCTACCCGCAAAGCATTCGAGAACGCGATCGCGGGTGTAGCCGCGACTGGCGGGTCGACCAATGCCGTACTCCATTTGCTGGCCATGGCAGTGGAGTGCGGGGTTGAGCTTAAGATCGATGACTTTCAGACCATCAGCAACCGTACTCCAACCTTCGTCGATCTGAAACCGGGCGGTAAGTATGTCGCGGTCGATGTCGATAAGGCCGGAGGTATTCCCGTCATCGCAAAACGCATGGTGGAAGGTCATTATGTGGATCCCTCAGCCATCACTTGCACCGGCCGCACGTTTGGTGAAGAAGCAGCGGAGGCGGTGGAAACCCCGGGGCAGCAGGTAATCCGCCCCTTGAGCGACCCGTTAAAAGCAACGGGCGGTCTGGCGATTCTGCGCGGTTCACTTGCGCCGGAAGGCTGCGTTATCAAGCTTGCCGGCCATAGCAAGCGGACGCATCATGGCCCCGCGCGTGTATTTAATCGCGAAGAAGACGCCATGGCGGCGGTGCAGGGCGGCAAAATTAACGCAGGCGACGTGGTCGTCATCCGTTATGAAGGGCCGCGCGGCGGTCCTGGAATGCGCGAGATGCTGGGCGTAACCGGAGCGATTGTCGGCGTGGGGCTTTCTGACACTGTTGCCTTGCTGACCGATGGCCGGTTCAGCGGTGCCACGCACGGGTTTATGATTGCGCACGTCTCGCCTGAAGCGGCGAACGGCGGCCCAATCGCGGCGGTAGCCGAGGGAGACATGATACTGGTGGACGTGGACGCCGGTGTATTGAACCTGGAGGTGGCGCCGGAGGAACTACACCGCCGGTTGGCTGCCTGGGAATCTCCGTCGCCACGCTACAAATCCGGCGTTTTCGCGAAGTATACGGCACTGGTAGGCTCCGCTTCGGAAGGCGCGGTAACTTCGCGCTTCTAAGGCCGGATGAATATCCTATTCATAGGCGATATTTTCGCCCACGAGGGTCGGCGCCTGGTGACGGATCACCTGGCTGATATTCGCGAAGCGCAGAAAATCGATCTCATCATTGCGAATAGTGAAAACTCCGCTGGTGGTTTTGGGGTGACTCCCGCCACGGCTGAAGAGCTATTTGCCCTTGGGGTCGACGTTCAAACCGGCGGCAACCACAGCTTCGACAAGCGCGAGATTTATGATTACATGGGGAGCCATCCACGGCTGCTGCGCCCCGCGAATTTCGCTCCCGGCGCGCCCGGTGCGGGACTCGCCACAGTGACAGCCCGCAATGGAGTTCAGTGCGCTGTCCTGAACCTGCAAGGCCGCACGTATATGGGAAATTCCGATTGCCCTTTTCGAAAAGCAGACGAGTTGCTTGCCGGGCTTGACCCCGAAATTCGGGTTCGTTTTGTAGATTTTCATGCCGAGGTGACCAGCGAGAAAATGGCCATGGGCTGGCATCTTGACGGGCGGGTATCGGCCGTGATCGGAACGCACACGCACATCCCGACTGCGGATACGCGCATTCTGCCAGGTGGAACAGCGTATCAAACAGACGCCGGTATGACGGGGCCGTACGATTCCGTCATTGGCGTTGAAAAACAGATGATCGTGAGGCGATTCATGACGGGAATGCCGGTCAAGATGGAGGCCGCCAAGAACATGGTGGAATTTCACTCCGTAATCATCGATGTCGACGAAAAAACCGGGCTGGCCCGCGGCATTAGGCGGCACATGCTGCGGGCAGATTAGGCTCTTACTTTTTACCTGTCACCCAGATAGTGGTCAGGCGTCCCGGCCCGCTACTGGCTATCCCATTAATTACGAAAACCAGCGGAGTAATGTTGTTGGTCAGTTCCGTAGCCGCAACGTCCTCTGGAATTTTGACGTTTACCTGCCACACGCCCACCAAACCAGGCGCAAGACCTGAGTACAGGACATTGGCGTCGTCTATCACTTTAGTCCCGACAATCACCTGAGGCTTTGAAGCTGTGGGAGTTGCCGTTGTAGGTGCTACGCCATCCGGCGGCGCATTGGGAACAACGCCCTCGCCAGTGCCGAAAATCGAGATCGCCGAGCCATTCGTGGCCTGATGATCTTTACCGTTAATTGTTCCGTCCTGATTGATTACAGCAGCCTGACCCGCACCCGGAGTTAACGGGTTCAACGCAAAAATCGCAGGGGAGGAGACATTGAGCGGAATAGGAAAATTGCCCAGGATCTGACCCGTATCCGGTCGCGAAACCAAAAGATCGCCAGTGCCATTGGTGGGCGCGCCTTGGGGAATGACGAAGTTGATCTGATTCGGTCCGACGAAATATAGCGGCGCCGGAACACCGTTCAAGGTCACCTGCACGCCTGCAAGTTGGGTGGGCAGAGGTGAACCGCTGGCGGTTGCCGTACCGGTGCCGAACTGCTTATCGAATAATGCAAAGATGCTGGCAATGCTACCTGGAGCAAGAGCTTGGTTCGATACCGAGAGATAGCTCGCCGCATTGAAGGTGCTTAAAGCCGGATAGTTAATCTGCACGCGGTTGCTGACGTCAGCGGTGTAAAGATTGCCGTAAGCGTCTTGAGTAATCGCTAAGGGCCCGCCATCAGGGATGATGAAGTTCGATGCGAAACCGTTGATAGGCTGATCGTTGAACTTCGGATATCGGAGCACTGCGTTTGCGCCCGCGGCTGCAACAAAAACTTCTAGACTAACCGGGTTCACATACACGCCTCGTGCTCCGGAAATTCCTGTGAGGATGCGAGACGGTCGCGGGTCATTACTCTGGCTGGGGGCGCGCTCGAAAATGACTACCCGCGCGTTTCCAGCATCGGCGACGTACAGGCGGTCATCGGTATCGGTGGCGATGCCGCGCGGCTGGTTGAACCTGTTATCGGCCGCGGAGCCCCCGGTTGCTGAGGACGAATTGAAATCGGGTTGTCCGAAGACGATTGATGCCGCCTGCCCGTTAGTAAAGGAATCGGCGGAACCCGAAAAATACAGCACTCGGTTCAACGCGGCGTCTGAAACCAGAAGGCCGTTGTTGCTGGCGAAGGCAAGCCCATAAGGGAAACCCATGGTTGAGGCCGAAGCGTCCTGAATCTTGGAAGTGAAGCTCCGCTGGCCGATTACCAGATTGGCAACGGGCAAAGGCGCAGGCTGGGCAAATGGGTTTGCGAAACGGAGCACCCGGCCGTTGCCCGAATCGGCGACGTACAGATTCCCATCGGGATCGAGAGCCAACCCTGTTGGCTGAAAGAGACCGCTCGCATTTGGGCTATTCACGTCGTTCGACGGATAGTTGATCTGAGTACGGGAAAAATCGGGCTGCCCAATGACGATATCAGCGCGGCTGCCTGGCTTTATGTTGCGCAGATCACGAAACCCGAGGACCCGGTTGTTGAATGTATCGGACACGTACAGGTGTGGAGGATTGGATTTGAGGTCGGCCACTATTCCGGCTTCGCTTGCCCCGTTTCCGCTCACGAAACGGAACTCGCGGCCTTCCACCAGGTTCGGAGCGTTCAGATTGAACTGATCCTGCCCCAATACTCTGGTGGCGGTTCCGACTGAATTCCCTGTGTAGGGAACAACAATCACGCGGTTATTTCCGCTATCGGCAATGAATAACTCGGTAGGAGAAACTGCCACGGCGGCAGGGGCCGCCAAACGGTCAGGACCCGCTTCCGGCAAACCTAAGTTGGCAACGCGGCTCGAGAAATCAGTCTGGCCGAACAGATACTGAATTTGAGCCTGTTGCGTCAAAGTGTTGGACGTAAACTGGTCCGCCGGTTTGAAAGCAAGCAAACGATTATTCTGGGTATCCACAATCCCGATTCCGTTATTGATGACGAACAGGCCGCCTGTTCCAGCACCGAATTGCTGCTCACTCACGGAAGGAGGTTGTGGTGTTACATTCGACGGAACCACGCCCAGGATACGGGACGCAGGCTGGCCGTTTCTGACAAAAGGCGGATTGAAAATCAGGATGCGGGAACGAACGGTGCCCTGCGATTCCGCGACATATAATCTTCCCTGCCCATCGAACGCGATTCCTGTTGGAATAGCCAGGCCGCTTAAGTTGGCGGCATCATTGTTCGGGGTATTAGTTGCGAAATCCAACTGGCCCAAAACCAAATCGGCAGCGGGCGCGTTCTTCGCATCCGGACCCAACAATGCTGCCGGATAACGGAGCACGCGATTATTACCGGCATCAGCCACAAAAAGGTTGCCGCCCGCATCGAAAGTAAGGTACCCCGCAAACGCACCAGCGGGGTTGATGAAGGTCAGTGACTGCGGGGAGATGCCGTTAAAATTCGAAAGGTTACTGGTAAAGCCAAGTTGCCCAATCACCAAATCGGGAAGTTGATCGGTATGGGTAGCTGGCTTGGGAAACCGCAGCACGCGGTTATTTCCCGAATCGAGAACATAAAGGTTACTTTGCGCGTCTACGGCAAGCCCGGTTGGCAGGCTCAGACCTCCATTCCGGCGGCCGTTTCCAGGACCCTGCGGTGAAGTGCTCAAAAAATCCACTTGGCCGATTACAAGATCGGCTTTCTGGCCATTGGTGAAGGAAGTAGCATTGCGAAAACCCAGAACCCGGTTGTTTGCTGAATCCGCTACATAGAGTATGGGCGGAGTTACATTCAGATCAAGGGCGATCCCCTGAGGAGAGTTGAATTCACGCCCTTCCACTAAATTGAGACTGCTCTGCGCGGCGCTTGGCTGTCCGATAATTCGTGTAGGCGCGGGATTTAGCTGGATCTGACCTAAGATCTGCGAAGAAAAGGAAAAAGTAAGAAAATATGGCAGGTAGAAAAGAAGTTTTTTCATGAGGACGCGGCAAGGCCAAACGGCCCCGTACCCATTAAAAATACCATGCTGGGTCAGCGCAGCCACGCTTCTTGAAACCGGCCTAACCAATCTTAACCCACGTGATTTGGCCCCTCCCTTGCATCTCTCAAACGCAAGGAGCATGCAAATGAAAAACATCGCCGCGTTCGGCTTGTACCGGACGCAAGCAGACGTTGAGGAAGCGGTGGAAGCCCTGAAGAATGGCGGGTTCCGCAATACCGACATTTCGGTTTTGTTACCAGAAAACACTGGCTCAAGAGATCTGGGATATGAGAAACACACCAAGGCTCCCGAGGGTGCCACCACGGGAGCGGCCTCCGGTGCAATTCTGGGCGGAGCTCTGGGGTGGCTGGCCGGAATCGGTGCGCTGGCTATTCCGGGCATCGGCCCTTTCTTGGCGGCGGGGCCAATCATTGCGGCTTTAGCTGGCGTGGGTGCCGTGGGCGCGCTAGGCGGAATTACAGGCGCGCTAATAGGGACTGGGATGCCGGAGTATGAAGCGAAACGCTACGAAGGCAGGATCAAGCAAGGCGGAATTTTGCTTTCCATCCACTGCGACAGCGAAGATTGGGTAAAACGCGGAAAAGAAATTCTTGTAAAAACCGGTGCGGAGGACGTGGCTAGCTCAAGCGAAGCCTCGGCTGATTACGGTGCAAGCGACAAGCCTTTGCCGAGAACGCGCGGCAGTATCGGTTCCGTTTAGGAATTCTGTATAAGATCGAAGTTGCCCCTAAAAACGCGTGTCAGCGCTGTCAGTTACCTGAATACTTGTCCCCTGGTGTGGGGGTTGATCCATGGTCCCCAAGCTGGTTATTTCGACATGCGTTTTGAGCTGCCCTCCATTTGTGCCGAATCTATTGAGAATGGAGCGGTGGATATTGGCTTGGTTCCCGTCATTGAAGCGTTTCGCCAAAATCTGGAATTAGCCTCCGATGTTTGCATCTCCTCCGACGGGCCTGTGCGCAGCATTTTTCTGGTGCACCGGAAGCCGATCCAGCAGATTCGTTCCGTCGCGCTCGATTCCAGTTCAAAAACGTCCGTCGCGCTTACGCGGATTGTGCTGGCCGAACGCTATGGTTTGCGGCCAGCGGAGCACCGGGCGGCACCCGATGTGATTAGCATGCTCGAAACAGCCGATGCTGCGCTCTTGATTGGAGATCCGGCTCTCAGGTTGCAACAGGATGGTCCTTTTCAGGTGCTGGATTTAGGGCTCGAGTGGAAGATTTTGACTGGGCTGCCGATGGTATACGCGGTCTGGGCGGGCAAAGCGGGCATGATTCCGGCGGGGGCTGAGGCCACGTTCCGCGCGTCTTATGAATGGGGTAAAACGCACCTGGGTGAGATCGTCAGGACGGAAGCGGCAAAGCGCGGGGTAGGACGTGGTGATGCGCTTGAATATCTGTCGAAACACATTCTCTATGAGCTTGACGGTACGGCCCGGAGAGGCATGCATGAGTTCCAGCGCTTGGCCGCTATCCATGGTGCCATCGGCCCGTTTCACGAAGGTAACCTTGACTTAGGTGTCAAATCGGGCATAGGATAATCTTCAACTAAAGGGGTTTATTCCATGTTCCAAAGCTCTCGGGCTTGTCTGTTCTTTATTGCTTTTCTTAGTCCTTCGCTGCTTCAGGCACAGGGCCTCACCGGCCAGCTTTCCGGCAGCGTCACGGACCCCAGCGGGGCAAGCTTGGCTGCGGCCGATGTTTCCGTTGCCAACATACAGAACGGCCAGAGCCGTACGGTTAAAACTGATCAGCAGGGACATTTCGTAGTCACCGAACTGCTTCCCGGCACGTTCACTCTAGAGATCGCGGCTTCGGGTTTTAAGAAATATGAACAGCGGGAGATTATAATCTCCGCTACCGAACGCGTCACGCTTCCTCCCATCGTTATGCAGGTCGGCGCGCTCAGCGATACGGTATCCGTAACCAGCGAAGCTGCCGTGGTGCAGACGGAAAGCGCGGAACGCTCCGGCTTGATCAACACCCGCCAGATGCAGGAACTTCCGCTCAAAGGCCGCTCCTACCTGGGTACCGCGAAGCTGCTTCCCGGTATCATCGACAGCGCCAACCGCGAATCGCCCGGCTGGAACGATCTGGTCGGCATCAACATTAACGGCACCCGCGCCGGTTCCATCAACCTCAATCTCGATGGCATTACCAGCCTCGATACTGGCTCCATGGTCGGGCCGTATCTCGCTCCCAGTCTGGATGCGGTGGCGGAAGTGAAAGTGCTGCTGAGTAATTATCAGGCTGAATACGGCCGCAGTTCAGGCGGCACCATCAATACGGTCATCAAGAGCGGCACGCGCGAATTCCATGGCGGCGTGTATTACTTCCTGCGCAATGAAGATCTCAACGCCAATGAATGG
>JAYTGM010000473.1:0-3628 GCA_043733425.1 Terriglobia bacterium | reverse complement strand
CCACCCGTTCCCATCCCGAACACGGAAGTTAAGCCTCTCAGCCCCGATTGTACTGCACGCGCGAGTGTGTGGGAGACTAGGAAGCCGCCCGGTTAATTTTCAGCCCAGCCCTTAAAAGCTGGGCTTTTTTTTGCACGCTACCCTAATCCCTTTCTACGCTACCTTAATCCCAGCGTAACGACCAGTTTTCCCTATGGCGGGTTAAGTTGCAATTATAGAAAGGGTCCTTCGCGATTACTCCACGCCACCGCGTCTTGAGTGCCAGCGTTTCTGCCGGGTGGGGAATCAGTTCCTTCTCTGATTTCGAGAGTGCCTCGTGATGATACAACAGCGCGTGGGGCGTATAGAGAACGCGGTAGCCCGCACCTCCAACTCTCAAACAAAAGTCGATGTCGTTGTAAGCAATGGGAAACATCGTTTCCTCAAACCCCTGCACTTCATCGAAAACCTGAGATCTCACCATCACACACGCGGCTGTTACAGCGCTAACATTCCGTATCAGATCTGGAAAATCGTAATAGTGCCGCTCGTCGCCCCGACCGCCCTTGAAAGAATGACCGCAAATCTCCGCAAGTCCCATCGTCACGCCGGCATGTTGAATCTGCCCGTCCGGGTAAAGTAACTTAGCGCCCACCGCACCCACTTCCGGCCGGGCGGCCAGCTCAAGCATGGCATCCATCCAGCCGTCCGAAATACCTTCCGTATCGTCGTTCAGAAACAATAAGTAGGGCGAAGTACACGTCGAGGCCGCTTTATTATTGAGTCTTGAGTAATTGAACGGCTCATTCCGTTGATCGAAGTGCCGAACCGGTCTCCCTTTGTCGTGGAGTTTCTGGACGTAGTTGATTACCGTACGATTGTCGTCACCTTTGCTGTTATCGATCACAACGACTTCGTAAGGCGTCGCGCCCGCCGTCTTCCAGAGTGCTTTTAAATTCCGCTCGAGAATGTCGGTCTTGCCGGCGGTGGGAATCAGTATGCTTACCCGCGCATCCAGCGGAATGGGATACCGCACCCGCCATCGGCCGGAATACAGCCCGTTTTCCACTTTTGCCGGGATCTCGCTCTCCAGCAGATATGCTTCCACTGCTTGCCGCGATGAACTGAAAGCCTTTTCTTCTGAATGAGAGGCACGCGACATGGAGGCAAGACTGGTCCGCCAGTGATACAAGACCCTTGGGATGTGTGTAATACGATTCGCGACGCGGCTCAGCCGTAACAAGATGTCATGGTCCTGACTGAGATCGAATGCCGAACGGAATCCGCCAACCTGCAGGGCAAGTTCGCGCCGGAATGTCATAAGATGACAAACGTAATTTTCGGAAAGAATCAGATCCGGCGACCAGTCCGGTTTGAAGAAGGGAGCGAACCGCCGACCGGATTCGTCCATGTGATCTTCATCGGAGTACAACAAGTCGGGCCGGTCAGAGGATTGCAACGCGTCCACCATGTAAAACAACGCATCCGGCGCTAAAACATCATCATGGTCCAACAACGCGATGTAATCGCCTGTCGCCATCTGAAGCGCACGGTTTGAGGCGGCGGAAATTCCAGTTTGCCCCTGTTGCGAAGCCACCTTGATCCGGCTATCCAGGCGGCCAAACTGCGCCAGAAGTTCAGTAATCTGCGGGTCTTCAGACCCATCATCGACCAGGCACAATTCCCACACGGCGTAGCTCTGGTGCAGAACGGATTCTATCGTTTCTCTCAGAATCACCAGGTTCGTCCGAAACACCGGAACAAGAACGCTGACAACCGGCAGATACGCGAAGCTGGAAATTTTCAGCCGCACCAACCGGGGTTCCGGATGCTCGAAAGCTTCAAGCCAGCGGGAATACTCGCTTGCGTATCCAACAGTCTGACTGACCAAAAGAGGGACTTCGATTTCGCGGGTTTTGCCGCTCTTCGCACGGGCTGAAATGGTAATCCGGTGAATCCCATCATCGAACTGCCGAGTATCCAAGGTCACCACAAAGCCCGCATTCAGTGAATTCGGCACATGTGGGAAGAGGGAAGCCAAATCATGGCGCGGCGACCCGTATGCGGTAGAAATCGGGGGGCCGTTATCTATAGAGATATCGACACCGCTGATTCCATCCTCCGCAAGAGCCCAGCCGCGGATCTCAACATTGCCGCAAAGCGGGTCCTTTGGCTCCATCGGCAGAGTATCGCAACGCAACTGAATATCGTGTCGCCTGTCGGTGATAGAACCCTCGATGGAAGCGGAGCGCCGCAGTTGGCGGCCACGCGGGGTTAAGCGCATGACATTTAACATCAACGCGCCACCGGTTTGCAAGGTCTTCCAGATCCGGCTTTCAAGAATTAGGTTAATTACGGCTTGTGTATGTTTAGTCGTTTGTTCAATCACCAAAACACGCCGGTGCAGATCGGATTCATGGGAATTTTCAGATTCCGCACGCCCGATTAAGTAATCGCGCAACGCGTCGATCTGCTGTGCCATCTCTCGCTGAGAGTTCACCAGCCTCGTGAGCTGCTCTTCTGGATTCTCTCGTACGATCTCGGGTTCCGGTAATGGTGGTCTCGCGGTCAACTGCTCCCCTGACTCAATATAGATTGCCTAAACCGCTCCAGTTTAGCGTTTCCTCCACCGTCAGTGCACGCCGCATATAATCGAGGGCAGATGAGAATACGTCCACTTGCTTTCACAATAGGTACTGTGCTTTTCGTATGCGGCTTCGCGGCACTAGCCGAAGATAAGCGGGTGGAACAACCGAAGGGGTACCACTTTGTCACAAGACCCGCGCGAACGGGAGAGACACCCCCTGAAGTAAAACAGGAGAAAATGGACGAAGACAACAGTCGGCGCAGGAAGGGCAACTACGACATTAGCGATCAATCGGCACCGACGCGCGAACCGGAGCTGAAGCCAAAAGAGATCAAGCCTTAGCGGCGGGCAAGAGTCTAGGATAGAATAGCCGCCATGTCACAGTTCACCCGGCGTTCCACTTTAGGTCTGTTAGGTTCCAGTTTGATTACCCCTATTCCCTTTCTCATGAATGCTGCCACGAAATCTGGAAATACCAAACCGATCGTCGGCGAAGGCGACCATCGCTATGAGGTAACTCATGACTGGGGCGAACTGCCCGCTGGCCTTAAATACGGCAACACGCACGGAGTATGCGAGGATTCGCAAGGCCATATTTATGTCCACCACACAGTGAACGCGGCAAGCGAAAGTCACGACACTATGGTGGTGTTCGACGCAAACGGAAAGTTCGTGAAATCCTGGGGCAAGGAGTTCGTGGGCGGCGCCCACGGTCTTCACATCCGCAAAGAGGGCTCAACGGAATATCTCTACCTTTGTGACACCAAGAACGCACTTGTCGTGAAGACTACCCTTGACGGAGAACACGTTTGGAAGCTGGGATATCCCGAGAACCTGGACGCGTATAAGCCCGGCGCAGACGGCAAGAAGATTAAGTACAGCCCAACAAATGTAGCAATTGCACCGAATGGCGACGTCTATGTAGGCGACGGGTATGGTTCCAGCTATATCAACCAATACGATACGAATGCGAACTACATCCGCACGTTTGGGGGAGTAGGAAAAGAGGCGGGCAAGCTGAACTGCCCGCATGGTCTAGTTGTGGATACGCGCGGCTCCACA
>JAYTGM010000472.1:0-3634 GCA_043733425.1 Terriglobia bacterium | reverse complement strand
GAGTTACTGAGCGGGCCAGAGCTGAATTTCGTTTGGAGATGTTCAATGCTCTGAACCACGCCAACTTGGGAAATCCGAACACCACCTTGAATTCTTCGGCGTTCGGACGCATCGATTCGGTGACCGGCCCGCGCATTATGCAACTCGGGCTGAAGGTGATCTTCTAAGGTGAAGCAGATTGTTGGACTGATACTCACAAGCCTCTTCTCAGGCAGCCTGTTACTGAATTGTCAGGACGCAGCCGGGCGAAAAGCTGTTGGCGCGAAGAGCTATGTGGTTTATGTGGGCACGTATTCCAGACAGGGAAGCAAAGGTATCTATGCTTCCCGCTTTTCACCAGCCAGCGGAACGCTGTCGCCACTGGTTCTTGTGGCTGAAACTGGAAACCCTTCCTTCCTGGCAACTGATCCGAGCGGCAGATTCCTTTATGCCGTAAACGAGATCGGCAACTATGAGGGCAAGAATGCCGGCAGCGTCAGTGCGTTTTCTATAGACGCTTCAAGCGGAAACCTGAAGTTCTTGAACAAGGTGACCACCAGAGGATCTATTCCTTGCCATCTTGTTGTGGACAAAACCGGCAAGTGTCTCGTAGTAGCCAACTATGGCAGCGGGAGCGTGGCGGCGTTCCCTATCAAGCCGGACGGCGGTCTGGGCGAGGCTTCTGCCTTCGTTCAGCACGAGGGCTCCGGAGTGAATGCCCGCCAGAAAGGGCCCCATGCACACATGGTTCAGCTTTCCGCGGACAACCGTTTCATCCTGGTGCCCGATTTAGGAGCAGATCAGGTGATCACGTACCGTTTGGATCCGGCCAAGGGCTCCTTGGTCGCGGAGCGCACGGCAACTCACGGTACCCCCGGCCTGGGTCCTCGCCACCTTGCTTTTGACCCTCACGGGAAGTTCGATTACCTGATCAACGAGATGGGGTCGGCCGTGACCGCCTTCCGGTTCAGCGCTTCTTCCGGAGGTTTGACCCCGCTTCAAACCATTTCCACGCTTTCGAAAGAGTTCGCGGGCAGTAACAACTCTGCCGAGATCGAAGTTCACCCGAGCGGAAAGTTCGTCTATGCCTCGAATCGGGGTGACGATAGTATCGCCATGTTCTCAGCGAACGTCAAAACCGGCCGCCTGACGCCAATGGGTCGCGTGCCCACCGGGGGTAAGACTCCGCGAAATTTCGCGATCGATCCCACTGGTGCATACCTTCTGGCGGCGAACCAGGACTCCGGGACCATCATCACTTTTCGCATTGACCAGGTGACAGGTAAACTCATCCCCACGGGCGAGCAGGCCAGCCTTCCGCAGCCGGTCTGTATTCTTTTCATGCGCCCACGCTAAGCGAGCGGCTTAGATCTGTCTCATCAGCCAGCGTGCTGCGTTTTTCTGAAGCTTCTCATATTCCGGGTTCCACAAATCCACCAATAGGTGACCGGGGGCCAGATAGCAGACGCGTCCCTTGCCGTAATCGTAAGCCCATCCAGCGGCGGAGGCTTTTCCCAGACCCGCGAAATCAAGACCCTGCTCATTTACGCTTTCTAGCAGTAGATACTTAGGATCCTTTTCGTAAGTGACGTAATGCTGTTCGTCGGTAACGACAAAGTCGTTTACGTCACGCGTGATTGGATGAGACTTGTTTACCACTCTTACCTTAAACGGACGAATGGGCGGATGCTGTCGAGTGACAGCGCCCAACACGTCCCGGAAGTCAGCATTGTGGGGGCTGATATACGTGACGTTGTGATAAAAGAGAACGCCTCCCCCTGCGAACGCGAAGTCCCTCACAGCTTTGCCTTGTGCCGGTGAGATCCAATAATTCGGCTGGCCTCCCCACTTCGGGAGCGGTGGGTCACTCACAATTTTGGCATTGGTGAGATGCGCGAAGGCAGCATTACTGCTTTCGTCTGGATATCCATCCGGCCAAGTCATGCCATCGCGAAAGATAATCAGCAGTTTGTAGCTCTGCAGTGTCTCCGCATCCAGCAGCCCAACTTCGTCGCGGAAATCGATCGAGATTCCGAGACCCTTTCCGAGCGTTTTTCCGAGCCCGATCCGAATATAGTCGCTGTTGTGGTACCTGTCTCCGATCAGTGCAAATGCAGTTGCTTTCGGTTTGGCCGATGCAAGTTGGGCCGCGAATCCCATTGTGCAAAGTGCGGTTCGTCTTGTAATTAATTTCATCAAGACCTCCTGGCGTTTTGTGCCGGATGTGATCTTATCACCGAAACCAAACAACTTGACGAATGCCGACGAGGGGAATAGGATGCATCCAGTTCAACAGATGAAATTTCTACTCTTGTTTTTGGTTCCTGGACTCATGCTTGGCCGAGATCCTCTTGGGAGCCGCATCGGGCACACCGATCCATCGCAATACAAACGAAGCCGATCCCATGGCAGCGTCGGCGACATGGCCTGCGAAACGTTGATGCCCGGCAATGCGCTTTCCACCAACTTCTTCTTTATGCATCGCTGCCAGATCATGCCGGGCGGAGGGGTGGGCCACCACTTTTACAACGTGACGGAAGAGATGTTCATCATCTTCGATGGAGAGGCGGAGTTCACTGTTGACGGGCGCACATCCGTTCTCAAAGGAACTGTGGGAGCGCCAGTGCGTATGGGACACTCTCACGCGATCTACAACCCAGGCAGCACGCCAGTGGAGTTTATGAATATCAACATAAGCGCCGTTAAGGGCAAGTACGACGCGTTTAACTTAGACGATCCGCGGGTGGACGCCACTAAGGATCGTATTCCCGTGTTCATGACTATGCGCCTGGATAAGGCACTCCTCCGTCCGGCGCCGAAATACCACGGCGGCGAAGGTGTAGCGCAATACCGGCGCGCGCTCGACTCCACAATCTTTCTTGGTAATTGGTCTTACGTCGATCACTTGCTGCTTCCAATCGGGGCCACCGAAGGAATCCATCACCACGCCGGATTAGAAGAGATCTACTATGTGCTGAATGGCGAAGGTCAGGCTACGGTTGCCGGTGAAACCGCACCCATACGCAAGGGCGATGCAGTGCCCATACTTCTTGGGGAGCCGCACACGTTCCGCGCTTCCGGGACGCAGGGGTTGGAGTTGATGATTATTGGTGTCGCCACACAGAAAGGCGTTCTGGAAACAACCGAAGGTGCGGGCCAGCAGCCGTGATCTAACTCGATCCGTCTCGGAAGTGGACCAGTTCCTGGATGCGGAGTAACGGAAATAGCTACCGATATTGCGTAATAACGTCCCTGCGAACAATGGCTGCGCATGTCCGGCTTCATCTTAGTGCGGAACCATTCTAGTCCCTCGAAGTTGTAGAAACGGTTCACATGCGTCCGAGCCAACAACATCAGCGTACGCAGCCACAAGGGATTTTCTTTCATCCCAGTCGTGGCGTTCCGCGAAATCGCAACCAATCCAAGGGTCACGTAGTGTCGGCCTTGTTCCGCAAAGTGCCGCATTGCGCCATCAATCATCCACTCGCTCGCCCCGTTTGGAGCATCAGGCAAGCGCGCGACCTGCTCGATGAGATAACCGTGACGCGCCACAACAGGGGATGCCACCAGGAGCCCTACTGTGCCGCGCGGCCTGCAGGCGCGAAGCACCACCCGATCCGCCATTTCGCCGCGCAACGCTTCGGGTTCAACTAAA
>JAYTGM010000471.1:0-3643 GCA_043733425.1 Terriglobia bacterium | reverse complement strand
GTATTGAGATGGCCAACCTGGCGGCGCGGATGGGAATGGAAACCACTGGAATCACACTGCCGCTCGCCAAGCAAGCTGGCGAAGTGGGCGTGAAAGACGTTCGGACAAAATCCGTGATTGCCGGAGACAACTCACTTTCCAAAGAAGCACTCAGCAGGCTTTTGTTGGAGGCCCCGGCAGCAGCGGGAGACCTTGCCGCTGGAGAAGGAGAGCTTCGCATTGTGGATAAGGCTTTTGGGAAGCATGGAGCGGTGCTTGCCAGAGGGGATGACGCGGGCTCCGCCGCCGCCCTCAGGTTGCTATCGGGTCATTTTCCAAATTTGTGGGAAACCGGCAAGCAGTTCGGTTCGCTCGAAGAAATCCGGTATGACCTGCACCGCTTTTTTTCACTAAGGTCGGGTGTGGGTCAGGCAAGCGTTGCGCTTTACCGTCTGAATGAGTGGATTGGCCTGATCGCGCAGTCAGACCGGCCGATTCGCGATGTAGAAGCAAGCGTTTATACCGATATCACGGACCCGCGACTGCAGGAGTTTATACGCACCCAGTTGGTATCCAAACTCGGCACACTAACGGCCAAAGTGGATGCCCAGAGCCTACACGCCGGAATCAAGTGCTGCGACCACAATCCATCTCTTCACTACCGCGAGCCGGGCAGGGACTTTCATCAGGCAGCCCCGACTTTTGAGGAAAATATCGTGATCCCGTGGGAAGGGAACACTTTGGTTTCGGCCGTCGAACGCGCATTGCCCGCAGTGAGGCAAGGCCAGCCGGTACGGTTAAGGGCAATGGTGAGTGAGGGCCCTGAACAGCGACTAAAGTTGGCTAAAAAGCTTACAGACATGCTTCTGAAGCAGGGAGCAGACCCAAAACAGACCTCTGTTGTAGTACTCAGCTCCTATAAGCCTGGCTTCAGTTGGCTAATGGATGACGTGACGCCCCGGCTGAAGGGCAAACGAGCAGCCTCGCTGAAAATCGAATTTAAGAGAAACGAAGATCTCACGGGAATGCGCTCCATGTTTTCGCCTGCGCGTTGGGTGCATGAGCTCTACCCGGTTGACGAACTCCTGGCGCGCGAACTTCATGTACCGCTCGAAAAGATCACATTGGAAATGTTTACAGGTACGGCGAATGATCCCACCTACCGCGTACATGTCCTCGACGCTTCCGGAACCGAAATCCTGGCCGACCAGTTCACGGTGAAAACCGTCAATCGCCCTTATAGTGGAACCCTCCCGCTATATGAACAGATACAGGTAGACACTGGTTGGGTTCGTCTGGAATCCGGGACAAGTGTCGTTCTGGATGAGCGCATCAAGACTGACATCGAAGGGTTTTGGGATCACTACCAGGACCAGACGCTGCCGAAACTTTACAGCGCTATCATGTCCCAATCGCATGGCGAATTGCGTCCGGAATTTGCTCCACCGTTTGACACGCTTCTGATCGACGTGCAGATGAGCGAACCCGATTACAACCTGGGTATCGACAAAGAACGTATTTCATCTCTTGAGGCGCTGCAGGAAGATACGTTCTATTCCACAGAAAACTTCGTCAACATGATTGGTGACCTGGAAGCTTCGCGTGCAGTTGGCTACGCAGGCAGAATCATCCCGGTAGTGCACGCCTCTCGCGATGGTCAGGATGGGCAAGTGCGAATCCGGTATTTTGCCAAGCCAGCTCCAAATCCCTCCGTTAGCTTGAAGTGGACCGACGCTCATGGCGAACGTCATGAGCTCAAACGCGACCTCTTCGTCTTAAGCGGTGCGATGCAGCCGCGCTTAGTGGCCGCCCGCGTAAAAGCTGGCCAATCGGGCCCCAACGCTCTAACCTGGCTCTTACCGGCAGACTTTGCCGATGATTCCATGGAGGAATGGAGCAAGCTCGAAGGTCGGGAAATGCTGGAGAGAACCATCTTTCCCGTGGCGCAGGCAAAAGGCCAGTTGCACTGGCTGGAGGCGATGCACAAGGCGGGGTTGTATAAAGATGACTTGTCTTACCCGCACTTGGAACGAGTGAATTTAGAGTTTGAACTTCCCGTCCCGCTTACCCAAAAAGCGGAGAGTCCGGCCCCACGCGAACTCGCGTCTTTTTCTGTCGTGCCCCCTGCCGCTGCTCGGCCGATGATCGCGAACTTTGCGAAACCCATCAAAGGGAATTCGCTGGTCCAATGGGATGAGCCGATTGCCCCCGCCGAGAACGCGGCCATTCTTGCCAAGTTCGCTACGTTTCCGGGCGTCAATGTCTACTGGATGGGTCGCAGCTACCTGGGCGAAAACCTGTGGGCTGCGGACGTCATGCTTCCTTCTCCGTCTCAACTGCATTCCTGGCCGAAAGAAACAACAGTGAAAGCTTCAGTCATTTACTCCGGTCGGCAACACGCCAATGAAGTCTCAAGCACCAGCCACATCCTGAAACTTGGGGAACAGTTGCTTACGGATCCGGTTACCCGCGCCACACTTAAACAGGTAAATGTGGTGCTTCATCCAATCACCAATGCAGATGGGGCGGAGCTTTCCGTCCAGCTTGCGGAAATTACGCCAAACAACATGTTGCACCCTGGCTATCACGGTGCGCTGGCAGCCGATGTCGCCGCCGGCCAGCAGGAAACCGACCCCATCTATCCGGAATCCAGAACACGCAAACAACTATTGGATTCTTGGCTTCCGGATACGTTTCTGAATCCGCACGGCTACCCTTCGCACGAATGGGTGCAGCCCTTTTCAGAATATTCAGGGTGGGTGCAGAGTCGCCAAGGCGCTAACGTGGGCCGAACCTGGTGGATTCCGCGCGGCTGGTTCACCAGTCTGAATTTCCTGCGCGATTCGGAGCATCCGTTTAGCCCCAAAATCGCATATGAGATTCGCGATCGCATCGTGGAAGCGGAGCGGAAGGTTCCGGGTTTGCTTGACCTGGAAAATCGTATGAACGCCCGGTACGAGCGTTTTGGGCAGAAGTGGCAGCCTCGTAATATGCAGCAGCCAATTGTGAACGGCATCCGCATCTACATGAGCCTGAAAGGTTCGCCGGTTGTGGTGCCGGGCGAGGGGGCAGGGCGGGGCAATGGAGGCCTGACCGGCATCTCTCCAGACATCACATGGAACTCCGGCTATACAGAAGCACCAGATGAGACTGCTCATGGCGATTACATGAAGCTGATGGCGTCCGCCGGCCTCGCGTTTGATCGTGTCCACTTGTTTTATCTGGCCAATGGCAAACTGCGGGTACGCCGCACCGAACGCGAGACAGCAGGCAAGGTGACTTGGCGAGTGGAGCGGTTACGGCCCAATTTGCCGGCAACGGAAACCGAGCCACCGCTCCCCGAACCGCAATCATCCGATGTGTCTGGTACGCGTCCCCCAATTTGACCCTGGGTCTCTGGGGGCGCTATCATCGCTCAAACCTTCGTTAGATCGCTTCCCCGTTCCGAAGCCAATTTCATCACCAGGAGATTTATGCTTCAGAAAATAATGTCGGTCGCTGTAATCACTCTTTTTTCTGTCCTCATGGCGTTCGGTCAGGCGAGCGATGCAGAAATAGCGGGCACTGCCCGGGATACATCCGGCGGACCCGTGGCAGGCGCAATGATCACACTTTCCAATCAGGACAGTGGCTTCACTCGAAATGCGTCGAGCGATGGCGAAGG
>JAYTGM010000470.1:0-23405 GCA_043733425.1 Terriglobia bacterium | reverse complement strand
TCGCATTCGCGCCTATCGCTTTTCCCGCAATTTCGGCTATCAGCGGTCCATCATGGCAGGTTATTCCGCAACCAAGGGCGCTGCCGCCATTCAGTTGGATTGCGATTTGCAGGACCCGCCGTCGCTGATCCCGACGTTTCTAAACCATTGGCGGGCAGGCGCGGATGTGGTGTATGGAGTTCGCATCAAGCGAGCGGAATCATGGTCCATGAACCTGCTCAGAATGATTTTTTATCGCGTCATCGATAAGCTCAGTGAGGACAGAATACCGGTGGATGCGGGCGATTTCCGTTTGATCTCGCGACGCGTCATCGATTTGCTAAAGGGAATGGATCATGCCCAGCCATACCTACGCGGAACCATCGCGTCGTTGGGATTTCGCCAGGTGGGTGTGGAATATGCCCGTAATGCGCGTATTCACGGAGAGAGCAAGTTTCCCTTTTCGAAACTGGTTTCGCTCGCGGTTGACGGCATTTTGAATCATTCGACGGTCCCATTGCGCCTTTCCACCTATTTCGGCTTCCTGGTTTCCGCGCTGACTTTTATCGGCGTAATTGTCTATTCACTGGAGAAGCTGATTACGCATTCCGCTTGGCCTGCTGGTTTTGCCAGTTTGGCGGTGCTGATTTTGGCTTCGATTAGCGTGAATGCCATGTTACTCGGAATTATCGGTGAGTACCTGGGACGCATCTATATTCAAATGAAAAAGGGCCCGCTTGTTATCGTGGAATCGAGCATCGATTCTTCCACCGATTGGATTGAAGCTGGGAGAGCCGGCCCGGCAAGCTAAGCGGTTCCACTTCGATCTGGTTCCACGCTGGAAGCCATGGGGAATTTCAGAGAGAGGATTACAATTGCGGCAAGCGCGGCAAGCTTTAGCTGCCCTCCAAATCCGGCGTGCCGGCCGCTTACATAGGAAAGCGGCGCCGCGAGAAAAGCAAAGGACCCTAGAATTGCCCATGTCCAGGCATGTGGCACCCTTTGACCCCGCCGCGTGGCTTCCGCCAAACAAACCAGGAATAAGCCAAGGGCCGGCAAAACCTCAATGAGTGTGTACTCGAAGGACATGGTAGGCAAAGTAATCGAAAGGACAAGCAGAACCACTAGCTGATTGTTGAGAGGGAGTTTGCGAATCCAAACAAGGAACGCAATGGCGAAGGACACGGCCACGCCAAGACTATAGATACGTGAGGCGAACGCGATTTTAACATTCAGCAATTCAGTATTCGACCGAGCTAAGTCAGCATTCAACAGCCGGATTGCCTGCTTTACGGGTGAAAACAACGAATGATCGAAGCCGATCCCTTCGGAAAGAAACCCGGAAATGTGCGTGCTGTTCAGGACCGCAAAGCCAGCTTGAACCTCTTGCATAGCCGCCAACAAGTTGTGGTTTAACGACCACAAACCCGCCACCGTGAATACAACGATCAAAATCAAACTTAAAGCTAGTTCCTTGTAGCGCTTTTCTTTCAAGAAGATCAAAAGCAAGATGCCCGGATAGATTTTCATACTGGCGCTTAGTGCAACGAAGAGCGCCGCGGTCTTGTACCAACGCTTCGCCAAGGCTATGGTGGCCGCAGTGACCGCAACCCAAACCACCGCTTCCAGGTTGGACCGTTCCACCTCAAACCAAAGCGGATAAAACAGAACCACGGAAGCCAGTGCCGTTAGCGACAGCAAAAGCTGGTTCGGGGGAAATCTGCGGCCAAGGTTTGCACTAAACCACACTGCGATTATCGAAGCCGTGCAAAAGAGAGCACCGGTGAACAGGGTGACCGGATCCTCCGTGAGCCGGTTTAGCGCCAGGTATACGCTCATCATCGGGGGAGGATAGACCACGATAGGTTTTCCTGTTTTCGGTTCTCGAAATCGCTTTACCCCAGGATCGAAACCCCTTAAATCCGCGTGCGGGTTTTCACCGTCATGGAACCAGATGGCGGTGGTGAAGTCCGCCAAGTGCAACATTTTGGCGCGGGCGTAGACACCAGCAATCCCAATCAGCCACAGGCCAACAAGAATAATGAGATAAAAGATGAGCGATTGCCGTAAAAACTTGGCCGGCGATTGTTGGGCAGTACTGCTAGCAGCTTCAGATGTCTCCATTACCATTCTCTGTTTGCAGAGCCTGATTAGAACACCGATCGGGGCCTATAGTCGAATTCGTGATTCCCCTCACGCTTTAGAGCGTGTTCGCATGAACCCCGATAGGGATTCGTAACCTGTCAAATCGGCGATGCCGGGAGAAAGGCAGCTCGCCGAACAAACTTGACGGCATGTCGGTCTTCGCGGCGGCCGCAAGCAGAAACAACAGCAAAATGGCGTTCAACTGCCCCCCACAACCAACGTTGCCGAATCTTAAGAATGAATGCGGTGTCATGAGAATGGCCAAGGGAACCAGGAATAACAAGGGCTGCTTTACGGTCCTGTCATTCAGAAGGTGAATCATAAATGCACCCCACAGGAAGTAGATGGCGACAAGAGTGTAATCGTATGAGGTGGGCGGCAGCACCAGCATGAGGATTGTGACGGCGAAAAGCTGGTTCAAGACGGGTTTGCGCCAAAAGTAGATGAGGCAGGCTAGTCCAAATACCACCGCAAAACAGAGATAGAAGAGATAGGCGTTTAGAAGCCTGGATTCCATAACCGCTGCCGTCGACCATCCGAAGCCGAGCCGGACTGCCTGCTTCAGGCAGGAGAAAAGAGAGTGGTCGAAGTGGACGGCGCGCGGATCATAGGTAAGCACGAACTTATGGAAGAATACACGCTGGTCCGCAGCCAGTGCACCGTAGGCCTTGCCAATAGTGGGGCCGATCCAAAACAGTGATACCAGATTTACGAAGAAGACAAAGGCACCGGCGAGGAATGCTTGCCGATACAGTTTCTTAGGCAACAATAAAAACAAGAAGAGCAACGGAAACGGCTTGATACAACCAGCAATGCCGAATAAGATTGCTGCCGCCCAATAGAAACGCATAGCAAAGCAGGTGATTCCCGCTAAGACAAAGACGAAGGGAAGGATTTCAATGTTTCCCCGGTCCATTTGAAAAAGTGCCGGGTAAGAGCAAAGCACCGTGAGGCACAGCGCAACATTGAGAGAGAATGCCAGGTTTCCCGCCTGGGTTATTGCTCGTCTGAGAAGGAGGGCGGCGGCTAGATAAACTGAACAGCAAAGTGTCAGAAAAGCTGCGATGGGCTGTGCGGTAAGTTTACTGAAGAAAGCAAAAACCAGAAGTGCGGGAGCCGGGTAGACGAAGATGACCGGTCCACTCCATTCGCCCCGCCACAGAAGCTGAATACGCGCGAAGTTTTCCGTCAGGTCTGAGAAGCGGCCGCGCGGGTCGAATAAAGGCCAGTTCCACGGAAAGGGCAAATGAAGGGCGAACTGATTGAAGCCGGCAGAAGCCCAGGCGAGCATGGTTAAACCGGCAAGTACAGCGCAATAGGTAGCCAAGGCTGAGCGCAATTCGCCAGTGACCACGGCCGTGGGGCGCATTAAAATCACGCGCAAGCCCAGGTTGAACTTCGTCCGGTTCTGATTGACAATCATCGGAAGTTATGTAACGGGAAGAAAATTTTTCTCTCACAAAATGCGCCGCCAATGTCGCGCCCGGCAGAACGCTACATTGAACTGTGGCGCTTCCCTCCTGGTTAAACCGTAATGTTGCTGGCATGACCGTGACCAGTTTTCTTTCCGACGCCTGCTATGAGATGGTGATCTCTACCTTGCCCGGGTTCCTGCCGTTAATCGGAGTGGCGGCGGCGGCACTTGGATGGATTGAAGGCGCCTCAGACGCAATTGCCAGCTTTCTGAAACTGGGTGCGGGGTGGTATTCAGACCGCATAGGCCACCGCAAGTGGATCGTGGTGCTGGGCTACCTGTTCACGGGGACGGGCCTTTCGCTATTCACCTTTGCGTATGCGTGGCCGGTGATCTTTTTGGGGCGGCTGGTGAGCTGGTTTGGCAAGGGGATTCGGGGCAGCTTGCGCGACGCGATGCTGGCGGAATCCGTTGAGCCTGAGGTACGCGGGAAAGCTTTTGGCTTTCACCGGGCTGGAGATACTCTCGGTGCGATCCTGGGCCCGCTGGCAGGCGTCGCGCTGTTGCACTTTCTGCCGCATACCGTGCCGGACAAGCCTTTTCGGATGATCTTTCTGTTGTCGCTGATTCCAGGTTTATTGGCGCCACTCGCGTTCCTGGTGATTGTTCGCGAGAGCCGGCACGTTGCGGCTCCGGGGTTAAAATTGTGGACCGCCGTCAAAAGTTTGCCGCGTCCTTATTTTCGCTTCTTAGCTGGCGTAGGGCTCTTCGGGATGGGTGATTTCTCGCCGACTCTGTTGATTTTAGCGGCGTCCACGCTGCTGGCTCCGCGGTACGGAGCCGTGCGGGCGGCGGAGATTGCGGCGTTGTTGTATGCAGGCCGGAACACGGTTTACGCTCTCGCAAGCTTTCCAGTGGGCATGATGGCCGACCGGTTTTCGAAACGCATGTTGCTGGCTGCCGGTTATGCGCTGGGTGGGGTGACAGCGTTTTTGATGGCCCAGGCATTTCTGCGCGGGTGGCATTCCGTTACGGCCTTTGCCGCCATTTTTGTTTTCGCGGGGTTGTTTGCCGCCGCGCAGGACACTCTGGAGGGAGCGATCCCGAAGGAGTACGTTCCCGACGCGAAAAAGGGCGGAACCGCTTATGGGACCTTGGGGGCTGTGAACGGGTTCGGAGATCTGCTGGCGAGTGCGGCGGTGGGCACGGTCTGGACGCTGGTTTCGCCAGTGGTGGCGTTTACTGGCGCGGCGCTGTTGATGCTAATGGGTGCGCGGGCCGTTGCTAGCGCGAAGTGAAGCGGAACGTCTCAAAGATTGGGTTTCCATGGCGGTCGTTATACGTTTTCACGGGAACCTTGCGAAGACCTTGAGAGGTTGCCTCTGCTTCTAGCTTTGTATTCAGGCCTCTAGAGAATTCCTGTCCGGTAACGTGGGAAACCCAGAGGGCTTCGGGGATTTTCAAATAGCTCGAATCTGGATCGCGAAGCGGAAGTGTTCCCTTGAAGAGAATTTGCAGCGGGTCAGTCAAGCCCCAATCCAGCAGGCAGATTGGGTTGGCGCCGGTCAGTGCAGAATCTTGCGAGAGCGGTCCAATAGCGTCAGACCATACGATAGCGGGGCCTTCCGTAATCAGGTTGTGCCAATACCGCTGAAAGACGCCCAGGTTCGCGGCAACCAGTATCAGGCAGGCTACCGGGCCCAGGCGGCGGAAGCGCGAAAAAACTAGAGCGATCAGAAATTGTGGAAAGGGCCAAAGCAGGATGATGTGGTGCGCGCCGCCACCGGTATCGCAATTAAACGCCATTTGTGCCCAAGCTGCAACCAGCACAAACAAAGTGAACACTGCAGCTTTACGAACTTCGGTTCGCCAGATGAAGGGAAGTGCCGCCAAGGCTACTAAGACTCCGTATTCCAGGAGATCTGTTTTGCTTTGGCCTCGGACAAGGTAGCCGAAGAGCACTGAACCATTCACCGTCGCGCGGAGCACATGAAGCTTAGCGGGGAGTTCGGCGGCCGAGAAGATAGTATGAGAACGGAAGGTAACCCACGCGTGCGTGGCGTTGAACAAGAGTAAAGGTGCGGCACCCAAGAGGAAGCTAGCCAGAGCGGCAAGTGTGTTTCGAAGTGTGAGATGGCGGCGAACTGCCTTAGGCCAGATGAGTAAACCGGCTATGCAGATGGGGAGCAGCAGCCAGATGAAAAGGGCTTTGTCCCAGAGAGCGAGGCCGAAACTGAACGCCGCCAGCGCCAGCCACGGCACGGCTGCGGTGCGATGGAACCTGGTAAGGGCCAGCAGCCCGGTGATGAGCAGAAAATGCTGGAAGGCAACGGGGCCCCAATCGAAATTATTGGTAAGGGCGAAGACGGGGTCGGTCACCAGAAGAGCGCCTCCGATACAAGCCGCGGTTTTGCCACCCGCGCTGTACAGCAGCAGGGTGAAAAGAAAGACCGAAAGCGCACCCAGCAATATGACGGGGACGCGCAAAGACCAGGGCGAGGGCGGAAAGACGGCGAACAGCGGCGCGTAGATCCAGGTCTTCAGGCAACCTGCGTAATCGAAGAACATGAGGGGCACCGGACCCAGACTGTAGGTGGCGGCATGGGGCGGGTAGAGGGACGAGGCGAAGATCGCTTCATCGTTTTGAATGCCAGGATACGGAAGGAAAGCCAAGCCCGCTACCCCAAATAAAAGGCCGAAAACAACAGCTACAACGACCACCGGAAATTTAGCGGATTTCAAATGTGCCAAATACGATCCCCAGCTCACGATTCGATTTGAAAGTGCGGTTTACTTCCAGTTCAATTTCAACAGACGGTCTCCCAACCGATTCCGCGGGGAGTGAAAACGCACGCACAAAGGAGGAATCGTGCGGACCTAAGCTCGCGGTCCCGGCGAGTTTTTTATCGACGCGAACGGTAATGCTATGTGGCTGAATCAGGAGCGATTCCGGAGAGGCGAACCCATTGACGTACAGTTTCTCAGAAGCAATGCGGGGCCCGGCCATTCGCAGAGTGGCGCGCTTGGCCATCCAGCGGTACGCGCCTTCAATGGGGTACCACTCGGGACCAAGAAGATAAGAGAGAAGCGGGGATCCGACGTCTACAAAGCGCGGCAAATCAGGGTCCGGGCCCGCCAGATTCTGAGCGGTGTACTGCGCAGTCACTTCCCGGAGAGGCGCGGGTACGGGAGCCGTGGAATAGACCACAAGCTGGCGCTCAAGAAGCGCATGGCGAGTGGGGCCCGCAGAGAGCGCGAACTTTGAGACGGGGGCCAGATTGGAAGCGAGCCCAGTAAGTTGGGTGAGGGCTTCCGGAGCGAGATAAACACGTGCATTGGGAAACAGCCGGAAGGGTGAATCGGCTATGGAAGTACCGTAAAGTTCGGCTGAGACATCGGTGAGCAGAATCGCTTTGTCGGGTTCCCATTCGTGGATTTGCTTCACACCCATGACGAGGGTTTTTACAGCCAGAGAACGGTCAAGATACCAGCGTTCGCCGACACGCTCAATCGGCAACTGGACCCAGAGAAAGAGCAAGATAACGGGAGCGGCTACGAACTTCCAGCGTTCCAGCGCCAGGGCTGCTATCGCGGCAATCCCGACAGCAGGCAGAAATAGATAGTAATGCGTCAGGTGATCGCGAAATGGCAACAGCGGAGCTAAGGTGATGAAAAACCAAGCCAGGAAAAACAGCGGGGAGAACCGTTGTTTGCGAGCCTCAGCCCAGGTGAATAGCAAGATACCGCCAGTGGCAAGTATCACCAGGAGCGAGGCTAGCACTGGCTGGACCGTGATGAAGCCGTATGGCGGGATGAAGACGAGCTTCCAATACTGGACAAGCGTGCTCAAGCTCTGCAGGTCAAAATGGGGCTGGTAGGGACCTGAAGTTTGAAGCGGCACCAGAGCCGCATGCAGCTTGTAGTAAGCAACCGAGATTGCAAAAAGGGGCGCGGTCCAGATCAGAGTCTTTCGGCTATAGAACAAGGCCCAGGCTGCCGCGAGCGCAGGGTAAACCAGATTCAATTCCAGGGCTCCGAACCCTACAACGAAAATCGCGAGTTGCGCCCAGTAATAACGCTGGAGGCCCGATCTGCAAAAACGAACCCAAATCAGGAGCGCACTCAAGAGGAATGTTGCGCAGAGCACCTCGTTATACGCTGACGTCCAGGCCATGGGAACTACAACTGCGGTCTCCGCCATCCAGAGCACCGGGGCGATGAAGCCGGCAGCAGCAGAACCCGAGGTGCGCCGCACCAGCAAGGTGAGCAGGATCAGATTTAGACACTGATTGAGAAAAATAAAAACGCGATAGGCGAAGGCATGCCAGCCAAACCAGTGCCAGAACGCGAAGAAGAAGAATTTTTCGCTAAGAGGGCGAATGGTGCCCTGAGCGGCGGGCTGAAACATCTGGTGAAAGAAAGTCGGCGCGTCATGGTAACCGTTGTTCAAACCAAGCCAGGCGAAATCGTCAGCTTGAAACCACGAGCGCAGGCCGTCACGATGGAGCAGCAAACAGATCAGGCTGGGGAGCAGCCAGTAGGCGGCTTGTTTGGCAATGCCGCGGGCGCGCTTAGTTTGCGGCGTGGGCTGCAATTTGCCTGACAACTTCGTATTGGTACCTTACGAATTGGTAGAGGCCGCTTTCCTTGATGCGCTCGTTATCGCTGTGCACCGCGTGAGTGAGCAGATCCTCTTTGGGAACTTCAGAGCCAATTCCGTAGCACATCACTCCCTTGGCGCGCAGTCCCCGCATATCGGTCGCACCGGTGGACATGGAAGGAATTAGAACGGTGCCAGGGTATAAGCGCTTCTGAACATCCTCTAGAACGCGGAACATTTCGGTATCCAACTTCGAGGTCGGTGAGACCTGAGCCTGTACTCCCGTGGCTTCCAGCTTAATAGTGGGGTCGGCAATCACGGCGCGCATGGTTTCCTGGAATTTAGCCATATCTTCATCCGGCAGGGCGCGCACATCCAGCGTGGCGGAAGCTTCAGAAGGAATCACGTTGGCTCGAAATCCGCCCTGTATGATGTTGGGGCTGACCGTGGTGCGGATCACGGAGTTATTGAAAATGTCGTTCTTGCGGAAGTAATCCTGAACGCCTTGCGATTTTGCGGAATCGAACAGGTCTTTGAATCGCTGTGCCTCTTCAGGCGTGGAGACTTGCGGCAGCAGTTCAAAATAGGAGCGTGTAATGTCATTCAGCCTCATGGGCGGCTGCCATGCACCAATCTTCGCGACAGCGCCAGCGATGTGCACGATGGCATTGTCTTCCCGCGGCTGCGAACCGTGTCCGGAGGTGCCTTGCACGGTCATCTTCATTTGCCGCGGTATCTTCTCGCCAAGCTGCACCAGTTGATGCGTAACCCTGCCATCGCGGGAACTGAATCCACCGGCTTCCGCTAAGCAGTATTCAGCCTCAATGTCGCCCCAATTGTTCTTAATGAGTTCAAGGATGCCCAGTTGGCCGCCCGCTTCTTCGTCAGATTCGGCAACGAAGATAACGTCACGATCGAGCACCGTATTGGTTCGCTTCAGCAGCAGCATGGTCATCAGCGAGGCAACCAGATTGTCTTTGTCATCCAGCGTGCCGCGCCCCCAGATGAAGCCATCGATACGGGCGGCACCGAATGGGTCCTGAGCCCACTTCTCGCGCTGGGTGCCAACCACATCGGTGTGCCCCATAATGAGAATAGGGCGCTTGGAACCGTTGCCTTTCAGACGCGCAATGAGGGACCGCCGCTTTGGATCGGAACCGACAAGCCGGGAGGGGATACCTTCATGCTCCAGTACACGTGCCAAGTATTGCGCTGCAACGGTTTCGTTTCCGGGAGGGCTGCTGGTATCGATCTTGATCAGGTCAGTGAAATATTTGAGTGTCTCGGTGTTAACTGATGTCCAATCTAAAGTTTGGGCGCAAAGAGTGGAAGCAAACGCAAGCGCGAGCAGGCCGGGCCGAATCATTTGAGAATGGTAGCAAGCGCGGCTCCCGCCCAACAGGCGACCAGCCCCATAAGCACGCTGGCGGCGGCATTCATCGCGGCTTGCCAGGGAAAACCGCTTTGGATGGCGGCGAAGAGCTCCCACTGAAATGCAGAAAAGGTTGTGTATCCGCCCAGGAAACCGGTGATGAGCAGTAACCGCCAAGGTGAACTGGAAGGGAGCAGCGTCGCGCACAATCCGATGAGAAAACTGCCGGTCATGTTGACGAAAAACGTGCCGGAAGGCAGCAGAAGCCCCGCCGAATATCGCAAGAGCGAGCCCGCGGCGCCACCCAGCAGAACGTAAAGGAAATGAGTCACGAATACACCCGGCACATCGTTAAGAATAAGCTTAAACAAATGAGCCGATTCGCAAAATTCGCTTGGGTGGTGCTGGCGTACAACTTTGTTGTTATCGGGTGGGGAGCAATTGTGCGGGCCACGGGTTCTGGCGCGGGTTGCGGCAACCACTGGCCAAGCTGCAATGGTGTGCTGGTGCCGCGCAGTCCCCAGACCGCAACAATGATTGAGTTTGCACACCGGTTGACCGCGGGGCTTTCGACATTGCTGGTGATTGCGCTGGCGGTCTGGGCCTTCCGGGCTCTGCCGAAACGTCACCCAGGGCGGCGTGCCGCGGCGATGGCAGTTGTGCTTACTTTCATCGAAGCCGGGATTGGTGCCGGGTTGGTGTTGCTGGAAAAAGTTGCGAAAGACGAAAGTTTCGCGCGTGTGGTTTACCTTTCCGTACATCTGGTGAACACCTTCCTGCTGGTAGCCGCAATTGCGTTGACAGCCTGGTGGGCTTCAGGCGGCCCGCGCATTCAGTGGCGTGGTTTGAACGCTTGGCGTCTGCCCGCTTTGGTTGGCTTGGCGGCAACGCTGGTGCTTGGCGTGAGCGGGGCTGTAACCGCGCTGGGCGATACCCTGTATCCTTCGGCCTCGTTTCTGGATGGCATCCGCAGTGACTTTGCACCCACCGCTCATGCGCTAATCCGGTTCCGGGTGTATCATCCGCTCTTCGCCATGGTGGTCGGCGCGTATCTTGGCGCGTTCGCTATTGCCGCGTTGATGAAGCGGCGTAACGCTTTGGTGGAGCCCATCGCCATTGCGCTCTTAATGCTGATTATGGTTCAGTGGGCGCTGGGCGGTTTGGATGTGGTGTTACTGGCACCGGTCTGGATGCAGGTGATTCATCTGCTGCTGGCGGATGCTTTGTGGGTGGCGGCGGTGCTGCTTTCGGCTGCGTTAGTGGTTCCGTTAGCCGAGCCGGCCCGGTCAACAGAAAAAGAACTGGTTTTAACTGCCGCTTATACTGCTCCCTAGAGAGAGAGTCTTCCATGAAAGGTTACCTGGTACTGTTTGCCGCCGGAATGAGCGCGCTCGTTTCTACCGCGTCTGCTCAAGAAGTTGAGGCACCATATAAAATTTTGCGCTCCGCCAAAGTAGGCGGCGAGGGCGGTTTTGATTACGTGTATGCTGACGTCGAAGGCCGCCGCCTGTACATACCGCGCACCGGTCCAAAGAAGCGGATTTCCGTATTTAATCTGGATACCCTGGAACCGGTCGGCGAAATAGCGGATGTTAGCGCGCGCGGCGTGGCGGTGGATCCTAAATCCCACCATGCGTTTTCCACCAGCAAGCCGGTTGTGATGTGGGATTCGGAAACGCTGAAGACCATCAAGACCATTCCCGTCAAGGGTGATCCCGACGGCATCTTGTTCGATGCCTTTAATGATCGTGTGTACATTCTGAGCCACTCCGCCCCCAATGCCACGGTGATCGATTCGAAAGATGGCTCGGTCGTGGGAACCATCGATCTGGGCGGTGCGCCGGAACAGGGCGCGACGGACCTGAAAGGCCACCTGTATATCGATCTGGAAGACAAAGACAGTGTCGCGGTGGTGGACGTCGCAACGATGAAGGTGACCAAGACTTATAGCTTGGGCGAGAGTAAAGCTCCAGCGGGACTGGCCTTCGATGTGGAAAACAACATCTTGTTTGTGGAGTGCCGCGAACCTGCCGTAAGCGTGATCATGAATGCGAAGGATGGCAAGATCATTAAGACCATGCCGATCGGGGCGAACGTGGATGGCGCGGAATTCAACGCCAAGACCAGGGAAGCGATCAGCTCTCAAGGCGATGGGACGCTGACGTTCATCAAAGAAAAAGACGCTGCGACATTCAAGGCCCAGCAGACCCTGAAGACCATGGCATCCGCAAAGACCATGACGATCGATACCAAAACGGGACGTGTCTTATTGATTGGTGCTGAGTTCGGCAAGCCTGCGGCGGGTGCCCGGCGGGGCGCAATGGTTCCGGGTTCGTTTACGATTCTGGAAGTGGGGAAATAAGAGCCGCAGAAGCGGCCAACAGCACTAAAAGCTGGTGATAGGCATGGGATACGCGATATCATTTTGCCCAGGAGTGATTGCACTTGCGCCTTCGTTATTTTCTTGCCTTCACGTTGCTGATTTCCGGGTTGCATGCCGAAGTAAAATTGCCAGCCATTCTTTCAGACCACATGCTGCTGCAGCAGGGGCAACCGGTCCGATTGTGGGGAACTGCCTCTCCGAATGAAACCGTATCGGTCAGCCTGCCCGGCCAGCAGTTGTCTGTCAAAGCTGGAGCGGCGGGTAAGTGGCAGGTATTTCTCGCGCCCTTGAAAACGGGCAAGCCTTTCGATATTGCAGTGAATGGAACGGTGATTCACGATTGTTTGGTGGGCGATGTGTGGGTCGGCTCCGGGCAATCGAATATGGAATTTCCCATGGCCAGAACCATGAACGCGGAGCAGGAGATCTCTGAAGCGAATTTTCCCGAACTGAGATTGTTCACCGTCAAAAAGGCCGTGGCTGAGCAGAGCATGGACGACGTGACAGGAAGTTGGTCATTATGCACGCCGGATTCTGTTAAAAGTTTTTCGGCTGTTGAGTATTTCTTCGGGCGTGAAATCTGGAAGACGCAGCATGTGCCCATGGGGCTGATCCATAGCTCCTGGGGCGGAACGCCAGCGCAGGCTTGGACGGCACCTGCTTACCTGAAAGACGATGCTGCGCTAGAGATTTACCTGACCGGCTGGCAGAAAACTTTGGAGGCGTATCCCGCGGCGAAAGAGACTTACGAAGGCCAGCTTGCGAAGTGGAATGAATCGGTTACAGCGGCGAAGACCGCAGGAAAGACTCCGCCGAGTAAACCCAATCCGCCACAAGGCCCCGGCCACCCGAACACCCCCGGCGGACTCTTTAATGCGATGATCGCGCCTCTGACACCTTATTCCATAAAAGGCGCGCTGTGGTATCAGGGTGAGTCCAATGCCAACCCTGCTGGGGCACTGTTGTACCGCCATCTGATGACATCAATGATTGAAAGCTGGCGCGAGGCTTGGGGTCAGGGAAGCTTCCCTTTTTACTTCGTGCAACTGGCCAACTTTCAATCGAGCGGCTGGTGGCCTTTGTTGCGGGAATCTCAGAACATGACTCTCGAGCTGCGCAACACCGGTGAGGCGCTGGCGATCGATATCGGCAATCCGCACGACATCCACCCCACTAACAAGCAGGATGTTGGGCACCGGTTGGCGCTCATTGCCCGCGCTCTCACTTACGGCGAGAAGATTGAATACTCAGGCCCCATGTTTCGCGAACTGGCCGTGACGGGTTCACGCGCGCAAATCTGGTTCGATCATGTTGGCTCAGGTCTAGTGGCTAAGAACGGGAAGCTTACAGGTTTTCTAATCGCCGGCTCCGATCAGAAATTTGTGGCGGCGGACGCCTCCATTGAAGGCCAGACCGTCATCGTGAAAAGTGCCGATGTTCCCGAACCTGTAGCTGTCCGGTATGCCTGGCAGGATAACCCAACCGTCACGTTGTATAACCTGAATGGCTTGCCAGCTTCCAGTTTTCGTACGGACGTTTGGAAAGAAGCAAAAGCGATTCCGTGATGCTGCCAACTGTGCCGTATCGGACGTTGTAGATATTTTCCAGTACGGCTCAACTATTGAAGGGAGGCGTTCGGCACTATACACTCCAAAAGACGTTCTTTTTTCAGAGTTGGACGTCCGCTTGTTCAGCTTTTCTTTGTTTAAGAATGAATCGACAATCCTCTTCCTTTGGCTCACTTAAAAATTTGGTATTACTCGCTCCAGCAGGGGCCGCTCTCACAGGCCGATTCGATAATGTTTGGCGCTCTGACGAAACATATGGCCGTTTGCTGACCGACATGCAGCGGTTGCGTGGACTTGTGTACCTGGAAGATGGCGCGCTTCCCGCCTCAGCGTTGACTTCGGACGGCCGTCACATCTCAGCGTTCGATCCCACTAGCTGGCATCTCTTGACGGTGGACCGTGCCGGAAGGGTTCTTGCCTGCCTGCGATATTTCAGGCCCAACCTGACCAGGTTTCACCGGTTCAACATGCGGCGTGCCGCTCTGTTGAAAGCGCGGTCATGGTGTCCGCAGCTTCATCATGCCATCCGCGCTGAATTGATTGGGGCAAGGCGCGCGGGGCTCTCTTATATAGAGGTGGGAGGCTGGGCACTGGCTCACGAACTCAGGGGCACTACCGAAGCGCTGCGGGGCGTTCTGGCCACTTATGCGTGGTCTCAGCATATCGGGGGGGCAGTTGGGCTTTGTACAGCCACGGAGCGCAATAGCTCGCGTATGATTCTGAAGCGTTTGGGGGGCCAGCCCTTGGATATTGAGGGCGCACCTGCATCGCCCTACTATGACCAGGAGTACCGGTGTCACATGGAACTGCTGCGGTTCGATTCTCGCGAACCGAACGTGAAGTATCGCCATAGCATTGAAGCGATGCGCGAACGGTTTGCAGAGGTTCCCGTGGTCTGTGCCACTCCAAAAGGCCCCTGGCAGAATTTGGCGGCATCCTTCAATAAATTGGCGAATGCGCCGGTTTGGACGGAAGAACTAATCGCCGGCTTTATTTAATCTTTTCCTGCTCGGCTGTACTGGTCAGCAAATTTTCGATGCACATCAGCAAAGCTTTTTGTGTGAACGGCTTCTGCAGAAAATCGGTACCGCGCGGCAAGTCGCTAAGGGGCCCGATCCGGTCTGGAGAATGACCGGAAATCATAAGGAACTTGGCTTCCGGATGGATACTCCCAAAATTCCGCACCAAGTCCGGTCCTGACATTCCCGGCATCGCAATATCGGTTAGCAGCAGGTCTATTCTGCCTTCGTTGAGCTCGGCTACAAGCAGCGCGTCTGCTCCATCCTGTGCCTCAATGGCGGCGAAACCGCGCTTCTCAATAATCCGGCGGAGCAGTTGCCGGACAGCGTGATCGTCTTCCACGATAAGAACCGTTTTTACCGCTGTCTCGTGACCTGCCTTATCGTCCAGATAAGCAAATTTGTCTTCTTCAATGGCTGGTATTCCGAACACAACACTGGTACCCACCGCAATTGCGCTGGTTACATCTAAGAACCCGCCATAATCGCGAACAATGCCCTGGGCGATGCTCAACCCCAGCCCCGTATGGCCACCATTCTCTTTGGTGGTGAAGAACGGTTCAAAGATACGCTCCCGTATTTCGCGGCTCATGCCCTGGCCGGTATCACGCACCTTTACCGTCGCAAAGGATTGCGAAAGTTTGAAGAGTTCGGCTGATTCAATTACCGAATTTCGCGTAGAAATGATGATCTCCGCACCGGGCTGCACTGCATCCTGGGCATTAGAAAGCAGCGCAAACAGAAGCTGCTCAATCTGCTGCTTATCGGCACTCACCTTGTGAAGGTTTGAATCCAGCTCCAGCTTGAGCTTCACCGCTCCTAAGGTCAAGGCTAATCCATCGGCTACAAACGTACGAATCAGTTCATTTATGTCGATCTCTCGCCGCGTGACAAATTTAGTCCGGGAGATGGAAGACAGCTGGCGCACCACATCAGCAATGCTCATCGCTCCTGCATGAATCGCCGTCACTGCGTCCCGCTGTTCTGGGAGCAACTCGGGTGTATTCAGCAGGAGTTCGCTGTTCCCCAAAATGCTGGTGAGCAAGTTATTTAAAGAGTGTTTAGTGGCTTCCGCCAACCCTTCCACTGCCCTGATCGCGTGTTCCTGGCGGTGCTGGTGCTCTTCCCATTTCCGCTGAGTAACGTCGCGCAGCGTAAACACCGCGTTCCCCGGCTGCCGCTCAGCCAGCGGAGCTCTGGAGATCTCAGCTTCAACCTCTTGCCAGTGCCCATCCTGGGAAATGAGCGCCAGGTTAGAACCCAGGCTAAGCGGCTCCTCATTCAGTGCCGCCAGCCGCAAAATGTCTTCCGTCATGGGCGACCCGTTGTGCTCAAAGCGCAGCACTGCTGAAAAATGCTGCCCTGTGGCCTCTTTACGGGACCATCGCGTGAGGTTTTCAGCTACTTTATTCAAGAACTGGATATGCCCGTTGTCGTCGACGACCACGAAAGCGTCGCCAGCAGAATGCAATGCTGCCGCCAGCCAGTAGTAATCGGCCTTTTTCAGTAAAGAATGGCGAGGCTCTGCTGCATCGGGAACCTGAAGGTTTTCCACTGTCGAAACTCCGTCGGAGATTCTTTTTTGTGTCCTCAACGCACAAACCATTGCAACCTAAAGACCACTCGGTGGCTAGGCTTTGCGAATTCAGAGCTATATCTCTGTTGGTAGATTGATTCGAACCTGCAACACGTCTATACTTCTCTCATTGCACAAGGATGTGCGAATAAACACTCCAATTTTTGTGCCTGACGAAACGTACTGCTCTTACAGAGAGCCTCGATGAATCTTGTTGCCCGACAACCCGGAGTTCGGCGGTCCTTTGTTCTTGTTGCTCCAACAGGAGCTTCGGTGGGTTTGTTTCAGGGCGAAGTAACGGAAAATCACGCCGATTACACAGATCTGATCAACCGTATGCAGCGCCTCCGCGGGCGCATTTACCTGAACGACGGGGCGATTCGAGGTTCAGATCTCACCACTGACGGCAGGCATGTTTCCTTACTCGATGAATGCAGTTGGCATCTTCTAACAGTGAGCCCGGAAGGACAGGTTCTTGGGTGCGCCAGGTTTCAGCCGCATCCCTCGTCAGTTTCCTTCGAAAGTTTGAGCGTTCGACATGCCGCATTGGCCAGATCTCCTGAGTGGTGTTTGCACTTGCGCGAGTCGGTTGAGGCTCAAATTAAACTGGCCCGTTCACAATCTTTTATTTGGCTGGAAATGGGGGGCTGGGCGCTTTCTGAAGAACTCCGCGGGACCACCGAAGCATTGCTTTACGCACTATTTACTTATGCATGGTCGCAACTGATGGGGGGCGCCATCGGTATTACCACCGCAACTGAACGCAACGGTTCAGCCTCTATTTTGCGGAGGCTGGGGGGAGATTCCCTTTATTGGAAGGGAACCGCGCTGCCCTCTTATTACGATGACCGTTACCGCTGTGTAATGGAAGTGTTGCGCTTCGATTCCAGGTCTCCCAGCGCAAAATACCGTTCCACCATTGAGGCGTTGCGAATCCAGATCGCAAAGGTGCCCGTGATCGGTCCTGGCAGAAATTCAAATTGGGAAAGCGGGATCGCCGATCTTCGGATTCCCCCGCAATCCGCGGGTTATTGGACAACTACGCAGAGCAACCTGGCGGTCAGCCCCCGGCTATATTAAACGTAGGATTATGACCGGAAATTTTTCGCCCGACGCACTGAGAGACTTTCAGCGCGCATTGGGGGAAGATTCCGTGTCTTTAGACTGCGGCACCCTGCAGCAAGCCGAATCCGCCACCTTCGCCACAAGCCAAGCCATCCCTGTAATTCTGCGGCCGAAAAATCGCAATTCGGTCTCCGAGGCGGTCCGGATCGCAAACCGGTATAAAGTTCCCCTATATCCCATCAGCAGCGGGAAAAATTGGGGATACGGATCGCGTGTACCGGTTACCAGCGGCTGTGCCCTTTTAGATCTGGGCGCACTGGATAAGATCGTCGATTTCAACGAAAACCTGGGGTATGTGACCGTGGAACCGGGCGTAACCCAGAGAGCGCTTTTCCAGTTTTTAAAGGAAAAAAATTCGGGTTTATGGATGGATGCTACCGGGTCCAGCCCCGAGTGCAGCTTGATTGGAAACGCAGTGGAGCGAGGGTTCGGGCACACCCCTTACAGCGATCACTTTGCGAACATGTGCGGGCTGGAAGTCGTTCTCCCAACGGGAGAAATAGTGGAAACAGGATTTTGCGGGTTGCCCGGCGCGAAAACCGGCGCGGTTTACCGCTGGGGCGTCGGCCCTAGCCTTGATGGGCTTTTCTCACAATCGAACTTGGGCATCGTCACTCGCGCGACAGTCTGGCTTATGCCTGCGCCCCCGTATTTTCAGGCGTTTTTCTTTCAAGTGTCCAGTCCGGAATCTCTGGCCGGGGTGGTGGATGCTCTGCGCCCCCTCCGCCTGAATGGCACCTTACGGAGCGCAATTCACATCGGCAACGATTACAAAGTGTTGGCTGGCGTTCAGCAATTTCCGTGGGAAGAAAAAATTCCCCTCACTCGCGAGAGAATGAAAGAGTTCCGGCGCAAGCTGAAGATCGCGAGCTGGAGCGGGTCGGGAGCGCTTTACGGCACTCGGCGGCAGGTCGCGGAAGCCCGCAAGCTTCTTCGAACGGCACTGAACGGGAAGGTGGCTCGCTTGCAATTCTTAGATGACCGTATGATTCGTCTGGCGACAAGGTTTACCGGGCTTTACAGGGGAATGACTGGTCTGGATTTGAGCCGCACGCTGGCTTTGCTGAAGCCGGTTTACGGGTTGTTGAAGGGCACTCCCACGCCAGATGCGTTGGGCAGCGCCTATTGGCGAAAACGTATGAAGGTTCCCGAGGACCCCCACCCGGATCGTGACGGATGCGGTTTACTCTGGTGCGCGCCCGTGGCTCAGCTTGATGGTGAAGAGGCAAAGAAACTAGTGGATGTGGCGGAAGCCGCACTTCTGAGTCATGGCTTTGAACCGATGATCTCTCTCACTCTGCTGACAGAAAGGTCTCTTGCGGCAATTGTCTCTATCAGTTACGACCGCTCCATTCCCGGTGAGGACGAGAAAGCGATGAATTGCTACCGCGATTTGGAAGATCGCCTTTACCATCATGGTTTTTACCCGTACCGGCTGTCCATCGCTTCCATGGCCCTACAATCCGGGCGTCACGCCTATAGCGACCTGCTGCAAAAATTGAAGACCGCTTTGGATCCTTCGGCAATTCTCGCCCCAGGGCGCTATGTTCCCTCCGGTCATCCTCCCGCTGGAGAAACTGCGTGAATTCCACCGAACTGATGCTGGAACGGGATTTTGCCGCCGAGGCCCGCGAAACACGCGAATTGGTCCGCGACCTTCATCAAACCCGGGCGGCATTGTATTGGACGGATCTGTTGGTCTCCGCCGCCGCCGGATGGGCTGCTTTTGCCGCAGCCTGTTTCTTTCCGCTACTTTCGGGCGGGATGCTGGCAAGTGCCGGTATCGCCGTGATTTTTCTCTACCGCGGTCTCTGTTTTGTGCATGAGATCAGCCACCTGGATCCGCGCGCCTTGCAAGGTTTTGAAGCTGTTTGGAACCTGCTTTTCGGCTATCCGCTGCTCATGCCCTCATTTGTATATTGCGGAGTACACCCGAATCACCACAAGCTTAGTACTTACGGAACAAAGCAAGATCCGGAATATATGGCTTTTGCCACCTCCAGCCGGATGACCGTGTTCTTCGCATTAGAAAGCTTTTTCATCCCCCTCGCACTTCTGACGCGTTTTCTTGTGCTCACTCCAGCAGGCCTTGCCCTACCTTCTTTTCACAGATGGCTGGTGGTTCATGCCTCCTCTTTGACCATGAACGTGTGTTACCGGCGAGAATCGACTCCGGAACTGTTACGCAGTGTTCGCTTGCACAGCGCGGCCGTTTGGGCCCTCTGGGTTTCAGGCATCGCCTTGGCCGCCCTGCACATAATCCCATGGCGCATTTTTGCCGTGTGGCTTCTGGTCTCTTCCTTCGTCAGTTTCATTAATACGCTGCGCACATTGGGTGCTCACGCCTATGAGAGCGAAGGCGAAGCTCTGGACCGGCAGGGGCAACTGCTCGATTCCATCGATACACCGGGTGCTGTCTGGACTGAACTTTGGGCACCCGTGGGGTTGAGGTATCACGCGCTCCACCATTATTTTCCGGGGATTCCGTACCACAATCTGGGGGCTGCCCATCGCCGGCTAGTGGCATCTCTGCCGTCGACTGCCGCCTATCATGATTCACGCAGCCGAAGCTTGGCGTTTTCACTGCACAAACTTTACCGCAACGGCAGACGCTGATCCGCGCGGGGCACGTCATGCATTTCGGCATTATCAGCCCGCCCGTACCCGGTCACCTCAATCCCTTCGGTGCCCTGGGGCGAGAGTTGCAGCAAAGAGGCCATAGAGTCACGTTGTTGCACATGGAAGATGTTCGCGCCAAAGCCCTGGCGGAAAACCTGGAGTTTCTGCCTCTGGGAAGCTTAGATCACCCTCCCGGGTCTCTTCCCGAATCTCTCAGGCAATTAGGCCGTCTTAGCGGATTCCCGGCGCTCCGGTTCACCATTCGTGCGGTGCAGAGAACCACGGAAATGTTTTGCCGCGACGCCCCGCCGGTAATCCGAAGTGCCGGAATAGATGCCTTGCTGGCGGACCAAACGGAACCGGCGGGCTGCACCCTTGCGGAACACCTGAAGATACCCTTCTTAACAATCTGCAACGCATTAAATTTGAACGAAGAACCCGATGTCCCTCCACCCTTTACACCCTGGCGTTTTCAGAAATCCACTTGGGCGCGTGCTCGAAATAATATGGGGTACCGCGTCTCTCAAATAGTGACTTCCCCCATTGCTGGAGTAGTTGCGCGTTACCGCGAAAGATGGGGATTGCCCGGTCACCGGCACCCAAGCCAGTCATTTTCCAAACTGGCCCAGATCAGCCAGTTGCCGCCGGGTTTTGATTATCCCCGCAGCCGCTTGCCAAGCCACTTTTACTACACGGGACCGCTACGCAGCTCTCACACTCCTGACATAGCGTTTCCCTGGAGCCGGCTGAACGGCAAACCGTTGATTTATGCGTCCCTGGGCACTCTACAGAACGGCCGAAATCGTGTATTTACCATCTTCGCCGAAGCCTGCGCCACGCTGGATGTGCAGCTTGTTCTTGCTGGGGTGGATATGCAGAGCATTGGACCCCTGCCCGGTGACCCCATAGCCGTAGGATACGCCCCTCAGTTGGCAGTGTTAAAAAAAGCCGCGCTCACACTCACTCACGCGGGCCTGAATACCGTTCTTGACTCGCTTTCCTGCAGCGTACCCATAGTGGCTGTCCCCATTAATTATGAGCAGCCTGCGATCGCTGAGCGAATTCGCTGGAGCGGTTCTGGCAAGACGATTCGCTTTTCCACGCTCACTGCAGAAAAGCTGAACCGCACAATCAAAGAGGTTCTAAGCCGAAGCTATTACCGGGAAAGCGCTGTGGGACTGGCAAGGAATATCGAGGATGCGGGCGGGGTGGTGCGCGCGGCAGATATCGTGGAAGAGGCAATGGAACGGAATACTCTTATCCCAAAAATAGAACAGGCCCCACGATGTTAACCGGGGGCCTGTTGGCGAAACAATTACTGGGAGAGGCGTTACTGCTTCACGAAGCGGCGTGAAGCCAAAGCCAAACCAATCAATCCCACACCGAACAATACTGTGGTGCTTGGTTCCGGAACACCTGACGGGCTAAAGCTTGCGGAGTAAGAACTGGCGAACGAGCCTGTTCCGCCGTTAGCGGCAAGCGCAGTTAAGATTGTCTGAGCATTTGCGTTAGAAATTTGAGTGGTGAAAATTCCAACATAAGGAGTGAAACCCGAGACCTTGGTCCCGGTATATGCATCTACCGTGACGGAGAACTGAACGGCGACTGTATTCGCAGGGCCGGTCAGATTAACGCCTGTCCCTGGACCGTTTGTTAGCCGAAACGCTGAAGGGCCGCCCGCTGACGGGACGCACGATATGCCGCCCTGAGTGGGATCCACGGAGCTGCATCCCGGCAATCCGGCGAAGGGCACCGAGGTTAAATCGAAACTAATGCCGTTCGGGAAGGTGAAAAACTGGGAAAGAAACTGGGGTCCGGTAGGGGGCCCTGACAAATCTTTTACCACTCCAATGGTGCCGGATTGTCCTATAAAAGCTCCATCAGGAGTGCCACCGACCACAAAACATCCTGGTGCACCCGGAGTCGGACCCGTGGAAGCACAATTTACTCCGTCATAAAAATCGATGGACGAGCCCGCTACCGCAGCTGTTCCAATAAGTGAGACATTTCCCGTAATCTGTCCCGCCCATCCCGCTGACGAAACCAAAATTCCAAGGGCAAGGGTTTTTCCCAGCCCGCTAACTCTGTAAGCCTGCATTGTCGCCTCCCGGGCGGATTTTAAAGTCATCCTGACCCCTCGCATACCACTGTGAATTAACGATGGCCATCCGGTCAAACCGATAATGAGAGTTTAAACACTTATTAGCCCAATACAGCTCTAATGAAAGGTGTTTGGCCCAAGTTTCAGCTGACTCGTAGACTTCGATAGAGATCTGATTAGCAATTCTCTGGCCAGACAATTTATTATTCTGACGGAAGAACGTTATGATCACACTCGCAGACGCAAGAAGAATTATCTCCGCCGCTGAAAAAGAAGCAGAGCAGTTCGGCCAGCCCATGAATATAGCCGTTGTCGACGCGGGGCCATCTGGTGGCCCACGTCCGGATGGATAAAGCCTGGATCGGCAGTATCGATATTTCAATGAAGAAGGCCTGGACCTCCCGCGCGTTTGACATCGCAACCGGAGATCTTGCCGGGCACAGTCAATCGGGCGGGCAGTTCTTTGGAATTCATGCTTCCAACGGTGGCAAGGTCATGATTTTCGCTGGCGGAATTCCGCTGAAGAAGAACGCTGAAGTGGTGGGTGTCAGCGGCGGTTCGGGCCAGCAGGGCCATGCGGTTGCGGAAGCTGGCGCCAAAGCTTTCTAAATTTAGGTCGATTTCCAATCTAAAGTTTTTTCCTGCCCCGCCGATAACAACGGCAGGGCTATGGTGCTTTCGCCGTTCAGAACAGCCGTCGTTTTCTTTTTCCTTTCCGTTATGGCTCAGTTCAGCCTGGGCAGCCAGAAGGAAGCGGTTAACTGGCGCGTCTGGAACGCCGCGGACGGAATGCTGGAAGGTTATGTCTCCCAGGTGAGCCGGACACCTTCCGGAAAAGTATTGGCTCGCCATGGGGACCTTCCCTCCATGGACATACTGGATGGATTTAGTCTTTCCCATGTGCCCGATGTGCCCAGCTTGGGAACCGTAAACGCCGTTGCTTCAGGAGAACTGTATACCTTTGACAAAACGGGTGCTGCCCTTTATCTGAATGGAAAATGGTATCGATATCCCATTCCTGAGGTCGCATCGTTCAACGGTTTTGGCACCTTCGCCCATCTTCACTGGTTCAAATACCCATTCAAAACGGATCTGAACCCCCGAATCAGTGCGCTGCCGTTCTCAACCGGCAATATGCTGTTCTGTCTCGCGGGAAGCGTGATCGCGTGGTCTTCACGCGGCCCGGAAAAGGTATTGCGCGAATCGGCGAAAAGTGGCATCGGCGATTTCGTTCAGATCTCTCCCACCGGTGACGGCGCCTTCTTTATTTCAGGCGTGCACGGTTTGGCCCGGCTGTCTGCTGAAACGTCTGGCTGGACCGAGTTCCCTAAGCCGCCGCACGAATATACCCGGTTCGTTTTTCCCTCTCAAACTAAGACCCATGGCATCCTGACGAGTGCAACCGCTGCTGACGGGCGTAAGGTTCTTCTATCCTTGAACGGCGAAGAATGGAAAGTGCTTTATACCGCGCATCAACCGTTAAGGGGTTGGGAAACCGGCTCCG
>JAYTGM010000469.1:0-9789 GCA_043733425.1 Terriglobia bacterium | reverse complement strand
TAGGCGAAGGAATCGGTTCCTGATTCTTCGATGACGGCGTTTGGAATAGCTGGGTGAACTCTCCGGGAGCGGCTGCTTTCGAGATGATCTCGGGTTCGGCAGTTCGCGCCGGCGCCGATGGGTTCTGCGCGGTTGGAGTCTGCGCGGCAGACGGGCTTTGAAACAGGCTGGTGAATTCTCCGGGTTCCGGATGGGAGCTGGGGATGGCTGCAGGCCCCGGTTTTGTCGGTGATGCATCAGAAACGGTGGGCTTGACACCAAGCTCCACGGACCCGATTGGGTTGACGCCCACGGGAATTTGCCAGGCACGTACGGACATGTTCTCGGCATGCTCCTGCTTAGCCTTTTCAGGCAGCACCGTTCCGTGGGCCCTAGCCCGCAACTCCGCAAACCATTTCCGGAAAGGCGGAACAACGGCAAGAGCGTCTGTGACTACGAAGGCGTGGCCATTGTGTTCACCTACTTCCAGAAAGCAAACGCGATACATGGGAGGCAGCATCTCGATGGCACGCAATAATTCCTCGTTCTGCGCGCGCGATCCGCCCGCCAGGAGATGAACATTGACCGGCCTGCCGGAGCCTTTCTGTTGCCCTTCCAGGCTTTGATCGATAATGGCCGTTGAGCCAGAAAGCGGCGTTCGTAATTCGTATTTATCTGTGAGACTCACTCGCTTCCCAATTAATTCTAGATGGTGCCACACCGGTGCTCAAGCAGGCGAGTCTAGCGGTCTTCCAAAGAAGTGATTATGATACAGTATCGTGCTGTCTCACACGGCGGAGTAAGCCGCCGACAGTAGATGCCGCCGCACACTGCCCTATGAGTTTTCTGTCGCAAGTTGTCTGGTCCGAGGGCATGTATCTCGGGCCGCATGAATTTCAGGCACAGGCCCGATATTTCGAATCGGCCATACATTTTGCGACTTCCTCTTTGTGGTATTGCGGGTACGGGCTAGCCGGCCTTGAATTGGATCATGATGCTTTGCGCAACGGGACCGTATCTCTGCTGCACGCCTCGGGCATCCTTCGCGATGGCACTCCGTTCCAAATACCCGATGCGGATGCCCGTCCGGCGGCGCGTTCGCTAACCGATCTCTTTCCGCCGACGCAGGATAGCTTAACCGTTTTCCTGGGCATGACGCAGCGAAGCTTGCAAGGTAAAAACACCGCGATTTCAGAGCTTCCCGGCGATACCCGCTACTTGACGGAAGTCCGCACCTTAAAAGATGAGACCAGTGGGAACGATCCCCGACCGGTCCAGATGCGCCGGAAGAACTTGAGGCTGTTATTCGAAACCGAAGTCACGGAGGGTATGACGCTGCTGCCCCTGGCGCGAGTGAGACGGGACGGCAAGGGCCACTTCGTTTTCGACGAAGAATTTGTATCGCCTTGTTTGCAGATCAGCGCGAGCGAACGCCTGATGACGATGTTACGGCGGCTGCTAGAGATTTTGGAAGCAAAGAGCGATACGCTTGGCCGTTCTGCCTCCGGAAAAGGCGGTATGGCGGCAATCTCATCGCGCGACACAGCAAGCTTCTGGCTGCGCCACGCCGTGAACTCAGGCCTTGCAGGGTTGCGGCATCTTTGGATGACGAAACGTGGCCATCCGGAAGAGGTGTTTGCGGAGATGTCGCGCCTGGGTGGAGCACTCTGCACGTTCGCTCTTGATTCCCATCCGCGTGATCTGCCCGCTTATGATCATGAGAATCTTGGCGGCTGTTTCGAAAAACTTGACCGGCACATCAGGGCCCATCTGGAAACCATCGTTCCTACGAATTGTCTTTCGATCCCGCTGACGAAGACAGCCGATTACTTCTACGAAGGCGAGATTGCGGACGCCCGCAGCTTCGGACGCGCTCAGTGGATCTTGGGCATTCACGCGCGCATGGGCGATGCCGAACTGATTGTAAAAGCGCCGCAGTTGGTAAAGATCTGTTCGGCGAAGTTCGTCGGCGAATTGGTCAGGCGTGCGATTGCGGGCCTAGCGCTGACACACATACCTGTGCCGCCCTCCGCAATTCCGACAACGGTCGAAACCCAGTATTTTACTGTCTCGCGGGACGGCCCATTCTGGCAGCACATTGTGCAGACAACTCGCGTAGGGGTTTACGTACCGGGCGATTTTCCAGAAGCCGAACTTCAGCTTCTGGTACTTCTGGAACAATGAAGTCCGGCTACGGTAAATACAGGAGATCTTAATGACGTCAGCCACCGGACCAGCGACGGGTGTTACGCGCACAGACAATCTCGCACTGATCTTTCAGGAAGTTTTGACTGCGGTGGTTCGACTGCGTTCGAATCGGCAAGAGCTGTCAGATGCCGAATCGTTTCGTTTTCACATCCGCGAGGCAATTCGGGCAGCAATCCAGGAAGCGCGCAATCAATCGGGCTACAATGCCGACGATATCAAGATGGCCACGCTCGCACTCGTCGGGTTTCTGGATGAATCGATTCTGAACACCAGGAATCCGTTGTTTGCCGATTGGCCGCGAAAGCCACTGCAGGAGGAATTATTCGGCATCCACATGGCGGGCGAAGTCTTCTTTCAGAATCTGGAGAAGTTGCTTGGCCGTCAGGATTCCGCGGACCTCGCTGACGTTCTGGAAGTTCACTATCTCTGTCTTCTGCTGGGGTACGCGGGCCGGTATAGCTTGGGCGGTAAGGGCGAACTGCAGGCAGTGATAACCGCCACCGGTGATCGGATCCGGCGCATCCGGGGTAAATCGAACGACCCGTTTCTGACATTTCAAAAAGAGCCTGACATCGTTCCGAGTTCGAAAGATCCTTGGGCGAAAGGACTTCTGATCGCGGCCATCGTGTGCGTGGCCCTTATGGTGGGATCGTTTATCGTGTTCAAAACGATCCTCGGTTCCGGCGCATCGTCGTTGAGCGCAATCTCAACGCAGGCCAGGAGCTAGAACATATGGGAAAGAGTCAGATTGCCATCGCTACCGTTAGCGTGATTGCCTTTACCGTCTTCTTTGGATGGCTCCGATCGAATGTCAACTCTGTCCCCGGTTTGCACAACGCCAACCCAACCGTGGTGCAAGGCGTCGTTCTGCTGCTTGGGGTAATTGCGGCATCCATCTTTGCCTGGTTAACACTTAAAAAGCAGTCTGCATCGTCGAACGACCAAGCGCCTCCTGAAGAGAGCCAGAATATCGACGACCTGATCTACGAAGCCGAAACGCGGCTTTCTGAGGCGCAGAACAAGAAGGATACGAAGATCGGCAACTTACCCACTGTCTTTCTGATCGGCGATGCCGGAAGCGCGAAGACCAGTACGATGGTGAACTCTGGCCTGGATGCGGAGTTGCTTTCAGGCCAAGTATACGAAGAGAGCAAGATCGTAGAAACTCCGACGGTAAATTTCTGGTTCGCCCGGCACACATTGTTTATTGAAACAGCGGGCAAGCTCCTCACCGATACGACATTGTGGAGAAAGCTGATCGGCAAGATGCAACCGGGAAAATTGGCTACTGCTCTTGGCAATGCGAAGGAATCGCCGCGTGCGGCGCTGGTTTGTGTGGATGCGGAATCCCTTCTGACGCCGGATGGAGAACTGCTAAATGCGGCGGCTCGGAACCTGCGAACCCGCCTTTCGGAAATCTCTCAGCTGCTGGGCATTAATCTCCCCGTATACGTGTTATTCACCAAGACAGACCGCATCGCTTTCTTCTCTGACTTTGTAAAAACTTTACAGAGTGAGGATGCGGTGAAGACGGTGGGATGGACTCTGCCGATTGTAGATTTGCGTCAAGGCGTGTATTCGGAGGTAGAAACAGCGCGCTTAAGCGGTGTGTTCGAAAAGCTGTTCCGAGCTCTGTGCAATGCGCGTCCCGATTTCCTGTCGCGTGAAGGGGATGCGGCGGTGCTGCCCGGAGTTTACGAATTCCCCCGGGAATTTCGCAAGCTTCGGGTCCCTTTGGTCCGCTTCTTGGTGGAACTGTGCCGTCCCAGTCAATTGACAGTGGGTCCTTTCCTGCGTGGCTTTTACTTCTCCGGGGTACGCCCGGTGGTGGTGAATGAGGTAGCTCCGGTGGCGTTCCAACAGCCCAAGGAAAGCTGGGGAGCCAACGCGGGAGCCACAGGGATTTTTCAGCAAGGCGCCGCGCAAAGGGCTTCCGGATATGCGGAGCAGCGCGTTGTGGGCACCAAGAAAGTGCCGCAATGGCTTTTTCTTGGCCATCTGTTCAATGACGTTCTTTTGGCCGACCGTGTCGCCAAAGGAGCCAGCGCAAGCGGCGGGAAAGCGAATGTTCCCAGACGAATCCTTTTGGCCAGCGTTGCCGGGCTCTGCCTTTTGTATACTGCCCTGCTGGCGATCTCATTCACCGGGAACCGTGCGCTGGAAGCGAAGGTGCGGCAGGCGGCACAGGGCATTGTTCCGGTGGAGCCCGGGCCGCTTAAGGCCGCCTCGCTCGATTCCCTCCAACGTCTTGAGACGCTGCGCCAGACGTGGCTGGACGATTGCCAAAATCCCTCGCTCAGTCACAGGTTCGGGTTATATGTCGGCGGAACGGTCTGCCCTGAAGTGCGACGGCTGTACTACACCAATTTCAACCGTCTTCTGCTCAGCCCGGTGCAAAGCGTAATGCTGGACTTCCTGCGGGATCTTCCTGCCGTGTCCGGGCCCACCTTTGAGCCGACCTATTACACGCTGAAAGCTTATCTGATCACCACTTCGAACCATGACAGGACGGACAGCACGCTATCGCCGACCCTGCTCGACCGGTGGAGCGCGAATCGCGGCATCGACAAGGAAAGAAAGAATCTCGCGAAATTGCAATTCGATTTTTACGCGGATCAGTTGAAACAGGACAAGACCTCGAGCGAGAACGACGGCGCGGCCATCGAGAAAGCGCGCGTATACCTTGCGAATAATTTTGAAAATCTCGACGTGAAGTATCAGCAGTTGCTGGCGAGTGCCGCAAAGGCGGGCTCGCCGGTGCGCTTTGAGGATTCCGCTCATACGGTAACGGACCCGCACGAAGTGCCTGCGGCATTCACGAAAGAAGGCTGGGCGTCCGTCACCGCCGCTTTGAAAAACCCGGCGCAATATGACAAGAGCGACTGGGTTCTGGGCGATAAGAAGTTTACTAAAACTACAGCGTCCGGCGCGGAACAGTCCATGGCAACAATACTTGCCAACCGCTATCACGCAGACTTTATAAAGGAGTGGATGGCGTATCTGCGTGCCGCGAACGTTGCGAAATACAGCAACCTGGGGGATGCCGCCACCAAGCTGGAAACACTAACGGCCAATGGATCGCCGATCGTGGGTTTGCTGTGGTTGGCGGCGAAAAACACGTCGGTCGACCGGCCCGAGGTGGCGAATGTTTTCCTTCCCGTGCAGACGGTAGTGTTGCCCGGTAGCGGGCCTTCCGTGGCGTCACCGAACGATGCCTATATCGACAAACTCTCATTGCTGAAGAAATCCGTAAAAACGTTGGCGGACCAACCTCAGGGCGACACCAAAGACATTTTGCAGAATGCGAGCGACGCCGAAGACGCTGTAAAAAAGGTCACCCGGTTCCGTGCAGACCCGGCAGGGGATGTAAATCAAGCCGATGCGGGCAAGGATGTCGATCGCTTTCTAAGACAACCGATCACGTACGCCGAGGCGTTGTTGCGCAATATGGGTCCGGGCGAGTTGAACGCGAAAGGGCGGGCCCTGTGCCAGCCGTTCCGTGCGTTGACGAGCAAATTCCCGTTCAATTCGAACCCGAATGCACCCTCGGCCAGCATTGCCGAAGTGAATGCGGTCTTCAAGAAGCCCGACGGGGCGCTTTGGAAGCTCTATAACGAGAGCCTACAAAAACTGCTACCGCTGCAGGGCACTCAATATGTGCCCGCGCCCGGACCTTCCACCTTGACTCCGAACTTTGTCACCTTCTTTAACAAAGCCGCGGCATTTTCGGAATTCTTGTACGCAGGGGGCGTTCAGAATCCGCACTTTCCATACACCGTGAAAGTGGCTCAACTGGACAGGATGCCCGGCGCAACGCTCGATCTGCAGATCGACGGCCAGGAACTGAACTATTCAGGCGGGACGGGTGCCGCGAAGAACTTCACCTGGCAAGCCGACGCAAACCACGAAGTGAAGGCCACAGCCAAGTTAGGCCAAGTCTCGCTTTCCTGGGGCAGCGAGCGGAGCAGCAAGGGTCTGTGGTCTTTGTTCGCCTTCTTAGCCGAAGGTAAACAGCACCCCAATGGCAATCCGAACTGGTTCGGTTGGAATGTCGGCATTACGGGCTCGCGTGGAAACGCGAAATCTCTCGACGAAACGGCGCCTGCAATCTGGTTGGAAGTGGACCTGGGCGGCCCGCCTCACACGTTCCAGCGGGGCTCGTTTTCGCTGCCCGGCTGCGTAGCTGAAGTGGCCAAGTAGGAATGTCCCGGTCGCTTCCTTTTCGTTTGGGCAAATACGAACTCGAAGAGTTTCTGGGCGGTGGGATGTCCCACGTGTACCGCGCTCGCGATACGGTCATCGGGCGCACGGTCGCAATTAAAGTTTTGACCGAACAAGGATGCGCGAACGAAGAGACCAAAGCGCGTTTTCTACAGGAAGCGCGGATGGCCGGAAACATCGAGCATGAAAACGTAATCAATATTTACGATTTCGGCGAAGACGATGAGCGCCATCCGTTCATGGTGATGGAGTTTCTTCGCGGCGAGGACCTTCGTCACGCCATTCAGCGCGAGCATACCGGCGATCTGCACAACCGCTTGAGAATTGCATTGCAGATCTCTCGCGCTCTGGCTTACATCCATACGCAGAACACGGTTCACCGGGATATCAAGCCGGAAAACATCCAAATCACGCCCGCCGGTCTGGTAAAGCTGATGGACTTCGGTATTGCCAAAACGGATAGTTTTTCCATGACGCGCACCGGCTACGTAATGGGCACACCGTACTATATGGCTCCGGAGCAGGTATTGGGCAAGGATATCGGCACGGGCGTCGATATCTATTCGTTTGGCATTCTTTTCTTCGAACTGCTTTCAGGGACCAAGGCCATCACCGGGGACACGGTGGAGCGCATCTTCTACTGCATTCTCAATGAACCGCTGGATTTGGAGCCGCTGAAACGAAAAAGCGTGCCCCCGGAAATTTGCAATTTGATCGCCCGGTGTACGGCGAAAGATCGCATGCACCGGCCCCCTACGTTCGAGGTAATCACGAAAGAATTGGAAGGGCTGATAACGGCCGAATCACAGGCAGTGCCGCCCGCTCCCACTCTGGAACCGCACGAACAAGCCGTGGAAGCAGAACCGTCGGGCACCAAACCTTGGCAGTGGATCGCGTTAGCCGCCATTCTGGCCGTGGCCCTGGGTGTGATTGCTCTCATCTTCGTGAATCGTGGTCACAAAGCAATTGCTAAAAGAGCGGACGCTCCCATTGCGGTGCCGGCCGATGCCATCAATACTCCAACCGGCGAGATGGCGTTGGTACCAGCGGGTAACTTCCGCTTTGGAAAAAATTTGGAATCCGTATCTCTGCCTGCTTACTACATGGACCGGACCGAAGTCAGCAATTCCGCATACGGCAGTTTCTGCCAAGCGACCGGACACAAGTTGCCGGACGGCTTCTCCACAGCGAAGCCGGATCTTCCGGTCGTGGAAATCACAATTGACGACGCCCGCCAATTTGCCAAATGGGCCGGGAAGCGGCTTCCCAGCGCTCAGGAGTGGGAAAAAGCCGCTCGCGGCTTGGACGGATTCCCTTTTCCCTGGGGCACGGATCAGGACGCTTCGCGAGCCAATATCAAAGACAACCCACAATTGTCCAAACACGAACTCATGCCGGTTCGCTCCTTCGATAAAGGAGCAAGCCCGTTTCACGTGTTGCAAATGGTCGGCAATGTTTGGGAGTTCGTGGAGGGGGCTGTTACGCCCGATCCTCGCGTGGTGGCGAGCTTTGCAAAAACCATGCATCCGCCCCCGGGCCCGAGCGATTCCTGGTATCAGATTCGCGGCGAATCGTTTCAGGAACCTTTAGCGGCTGAAGTGATGTACGACGCCAGCACTGTTCCGGTCTCTTGGAAAGATGGAGCAACCGGATTTCGTTGCGTGCAGGACATCGCCGCTAAACACTGAAGTTATCGATTTTCATTTCCGTTCGAGATGAGCCATGGGGCTGTCGCAATCCATCCCGAAAAGCCGTGGATTTTCACCGATAGCGGCGGCGGACACAATGTAGAACACGTAGTCGTATGTTTCCTTCGGGATTTTATCCCGGTACTGTGAAAGCAGCTTCCAGAAGTTACGCTCCTTCGGATTTGCAGGCATAGAGCGTACCAGAGGCAGCACGGACTTCTCGCCCCAGTTGTAGCAGGCCATCACCAATAAACCGGAAGCCTGAGCGTCGCTGCTATAGAGATCCTTCATATAAGCTGCAGCGGCTTTGGTCTCGCGGTCCCAATGGTGCCGATCGTCACCCGGGTCCGGGCGCGGCACATCCATCAAAGGACCGATCTTAAGGCCATACTTCGCTCCAGTTTCCGGAATGAACTGCCACATCCCTTTCGCAATACCCTTTCGGGTCATCGGCCCACTGACGTAGGCATCGAAATCGCTCTCCTGCATGGCCAGGTAGAAAAACTGAGCGGGCAGATCCGCGGCCAGCAAATCGTGTGTAATCGTATCGGTGTAGCCCTTTTCCGCGGCCAGGCGCACCGCCCGCACAAATCGCCCCGATCCCTGCCATTTCTTGATGTAAGTTTTTACTTCGGCCAGGAAGTCCTTCGGCATGTCGATTTCGCATTCGCCGAAGATACGGGCCACGCGGAGCACCAGGCGGTCTTCTTCGCTCATCTTCGGGTCGTAGACGTGGAGCGTCGCCAGAAACTGGTTATAGCTGTCCTCCATGTCTTTTCTGCGGCTCTGATATTTGGCTACTTCCGCAGCGCCTGTGGAACTGCCGCTAGCCTGTACCATTTTTTCGACACCGGCTATATCCAGGTCGAGCGACTTCATGGAGTAGAACAAGTTCTCCGCCAAGTTCCTCTGCTTCTGCGCCTGCAGGTGCTCATACGTGCCGTATGCGGCGGCGAGCAACGCGCAGACGGCCAAGCCCGCGATCAGCCCCCCGTATTTCCTCTTCTGCTTGGTTTGGATTTCCGCAAAGGCGCGCCGCACCATTCGGGTGTGGTCGCCTACATCCTTGTCCGCCGGATTTCCAAAGTAGTGAGTAGCAGGCTTGGTATTGTTGGTCCCCGAAAGCGCTTCCACTTTGCTTTGCGGCGGTAATTGCTGGAAAACCGGTGAGGCAATTCTTTCTGGGGGCGCTATGCTGGCCTGCGGCTCCTCTTCCAATTCAACAATGGGACCATAAATTCCCAAACGGACGGAAACCGGCCCAGGCCCGGAAAGGGGGATATTATCGACACGTTCTCCGTTGCAATAGAGCCCGTTCGCACTTCCTAAATCGCGGATAAACCAGCGTTGGTTGTGCAGCAGCACTTCGGCGTGCTCGCGGCTAACATGCCCATCGTTGATGTACACCGCGCACTGGTCAGTGCGCCCAATGCGAAAGGGTCCGGTGAACTCGAAGCTTTTCCATTCACCCACGATCTGAGCGCGCACCCGCAATATCGGCGGGGGCGGATAGGCTGGGTTCTGGGGCTTCGGCACTGGCATAGATGTCGTTCCGGCTCTTTTCGACCGGCGCAAAGTTTTTCAGTATTAATTCTATCGGGAGGCCAGGTGCTGATTTTCCACCATGTTAACCGATTAACACAGTAAAGTCGCCCATGGCAATGATATCCGGCGGCCCGACACAAACACAGCG
>JAYTGM010000468.1:0-3652 GCA_043733425.1 Terriglobia bacterium | reverse complement strand
GCTTTGAATCGAACAGAAACTTCCGGAACATCGGCCTGAGCCAAGTAGTAGCGGAACTGGCGGATCACGTCATCGAGTGAGGCCTGCCGAAAGGTGATCTTCACGCCCGGAGGCTTAGCTGATGAGCGGCGAGCACGGAGTTTGTTTCGCTTTCAACAGAATCCCAGAACGCATTTTCTGAAAGTTCGCTGGACGCCAGCCCTACAAGCAAAATTTGCTCCATCTCTTCGTGAGAGCGATCGGACCCAGGCCCAGCCGCGATCTCAACCGCGGCGACGGCAGCCTCTAGAGCAGCGCTCGCCGAAGGATATGTTCCAGCGTCTACAACGGCTTGGATTCGGTGCTCTTGATCTGGCGTGAGATGGATGGACATAAGGGCTAGCTGGTCCTGATACTGCTTTCATAGTACCGGAAAGATGTTGCGATAAGCCTCAAAAAAAAAGAGCACGCAACCCTGTTAAGGGCGGCGTGCTCGGGAAAACAAAACTCCGCGGACGAACTACTTCGTGGGCGGAGGAGTGGTGGTGGTGGAACTGCTGCTGCTGGTCGAGGTCTTCGACTCGGACTTCACCTTCTTCGGGTGATTCTTTTTCACCTTGCCGGTTTCGACGGTTTTGGTGGATTCCATGGTGGATGAATGGGTTTCCGTCTTGGCCGGGGCAGGATCCTGGGCGGCAAACGCGGAACCGAGAACGAGCGAGAGGCCGAGAGCGGCTGACATGATGTTTTTCATTTTGTGAATCTCCTTGTTGAGGCGCTTTCGTTTCGCCTTCACCTAAGAATACGTTTTTCATTCTTAATATGGGATTAAGCGGTTATTAAAATCAGTAAACCCGCCGCAGGCAAGGAAAGGGGAACGGGATGGGCGTTTGTTAACCTGAAAAGTGACATGACATTTTCAGATTCGTTTTTCGCGTCTAAATTTGGGCTCTCGCAGGGAGACCTGGAACAATATTTGTCGCTGGCATTGTCGCAGGGCGGAGATTACGCGGATATTTACTTTGAATATTTGGCGACAAGCATGATCGCGATCGATGAATCGATCGTAAAAACGGCGACGCAGGGGGTGTCGCTGGGGGTAGGGGTAAGGGTAATTTCGGGGGAAAGGACGGGGTACGCGTATAGCGATGACTTAAGTCCCGAAAAAATTCGCAAGGCGGCCAAAGTGGCGGCGTTCATCGCGTCGGGGCCCGCAAAGGTGGATAAACAGCCCTTGAATGAGGGGCAGAAGCGGAACCTGTATCCGGTGCTGACAGCGCCGAATGAGATGGGCTTTGTGGAACGCGTGGATCTGGTGAAGCGGGCTGAAAAGGCGGCACGCGCATACGATTCGCGGATTTTTCAGGTAAACGCGACCTACGCCGACAGTTTGCGGCATGTGCTGGTGGCGAACAGCGATGGAATTTTGAATTTTGACCGCCAGCCGATGGCGCGCTTGAGCGTGAGTGCGCTGGCGCGGGAAAAAGGCGGTGCACCGCAGAACGGACATTCGGGCGGCGGCGGGCGCGTGGATCTCGATTTCTTCTTAAACGAGAAGACGCCGGAACATTTTGCGAATGAGGCGGCACGCATGGCGATTGTGCAGCTTGGGGCCGTGGATGCTCCGGCGGGCGAATCCGTTGTGGTGCTGGGCCCAGGCTGGCCGGGGGTGCTGCTTCATGAAGCCGTAGGGCATGGCTTGGAAGCGGATTTCAATCGAAAAGGGACATCGGCGTTTAGCGGCAGGATTGGGCAGCAGGTGGCGAGCCCGCTATGCACCGTGGTGGACGATGGCACGATTGCGAACCGGCGCGGGTCGTTAAACGTGGACGATGAAGGCAACCAGACGCAGAGGAATGTGCTGATTGAAAACGGCATCCTGCGCGGATATTTGCAGGACCAGCTTTCAAGCCGCGTGACGGGTAGTGCCGCGACGGGGAATGGACGGCGCGAAAGTTACGAGCACATCCCAATGCCACGCATGACGAACACGTTCATGATGGCCGGGGAGAGCGACCCGGAAGAGATCATCCGCAGCGTGCAGAAAGGGTTGTATTGCGCCAACTTCGGTGGCGGGCAGGTGGATATCACCAGTGGCAATTTCGTGTTCTCGGCTTCGGAAAGTTACCTGATTGAGAACGGTAAGTTGACGCGGCCGGTGAAGAACGCGACGCTGATCGGCAACGGACCTGAAGCCATGAAGTTTGTGAGCATGGTGGGGAACGACCTGAAGCTGGATGAGGGCGTGGGCGTTTGCGGTAAAGAGGGGCAGAGCGTTCCGGTTGGCGTGGGAATTCCGACGGTTCGGATTGACCGCATGACGGTGGGCGGCACCGGGGCAGCGGCTTGATCGATCTGGCGCGGGATGTAATCCGGCAGGCTCTGGCAGCCGGTGCGACCGATGCGGAGTGCACCATTTCCGAAGGCGAAGAGTTTTCGGCGCAGGTGCGTTTGGGCGAACTGGAGACTTTAAAAGAGGCCGGGTCTCGGGGAGCCGGGGTTCGTGTGCTGCAGGGGAAACACACGGGGGCTTCGTACACGTCGGACTTGACGAAAGAAGGCATTGCGCAGATGGTTGCGGCGGCGATGGAACTGGCGCAGATCACGTCGGAAGATCCGTTTGCTGGATTGGCGGAGGAGTGCGAGTTCGGATCGATATCGGGAGATCTGAAAATCTATTCGACGGACGTAGAGACGATTGAGACGGCGCAACGCATCGATATGGCAAAGCGGGCGGAACGGGCGGCCATGGAGTTCGATCCGCGTATCACGAATTCGGAAGGGGCAGGGTTCGATTCCCGTCTGGGTCACCGGGTGTTCGCGAATTCACGCGGCTTTGCGGGCGAATACCGGTCGAGCAGTTGTTCGATGAGCGTGGTGCCGGTGGCGAAAGTGGGGGACAAGATGGAACGCGATTACTGGTTCCATAGTTCTCGCGCCTTCGCGCAGCTAGAGGAGCCTGAGAGCATTGGGCGGCGGGCGGCGGAAAGGACTCTGCGGCGTTTAGGGTCTGTGAAGGTGGAAACCCAGCGAGTGCCGGTGATCTTTGAACCGCGCACTGCGCGCATGGTTTTGGGGAGTGTTTTTGGGGCGGTCGAGGGGCGCTCAGTCTACCGGCAGTCTTCGTTTCTGGCGACGAAGCTGGGCGAGCGCGTGGCATCAGAGAATGTGACCGTGATTGACGACGGCACGATGCCTGGATTGTTCGGCACATCGCCCTTCGATGATGAAGGTATTCCGACCCGGCGCACGGCGGTGATTGAGCGCGGTGTGTTGAAGAGCTTTCTGCTGAACAGCTACTCGGCGCGGAAGCTGGGGATGAAATCGACGGGGAGCGCGTCGCGAGGGATTACGGGTAATGCCGGCGTGGGCCATGGGAATTTCTATCTGGAAGCCGGGACGCGGAGCGCGGAGGAACTAATCGGTTCCGTGAAGAATGGCTTTTATGTGACGGAGTTAATCGGCTCGGGCGTGAATATCGCGACCGGAGATTATTCACAGGGCGCTGCCGGGTTGTGGGTCCGCGATGGCGAACTGGCGTTTGCGGTTTCCGAGGTGACGGTTGCGGGGACGCTGCAGCAGATCCTGATGTCGATGGAAGTAGGGAGCGATCTAGAGTTTCGCGGGTCGGTTGCGAGCCCAACAATTTTGATTGGGGAGATGACGGTCGGTG